>JAEWWY010000305.1 GCA_023458835.1 Bacillota bacterium | reverse complement strand
CAAGCCCCGCTACCTGATGGGCGTGGGCACGCCGGACTGCCTGATCGAAGGCGTACTTCGCGGCGTGGACATGTTCGACTGCGTTTTGGCCACCCGCGTGGCCAGAAACGGCACCATTCTGACCGGCCGCGGCCGCCTGGTGGTGCGCAACGCCGATTGCGCCCGGGATTTTTCACCCCTGGAAGAAGGCTGCGACTGCTATGCCTGCCGGAATTTTTCCAGGGCCTATATCCGCCATCTGTTCAAGGCCCAGGAAATATTGGGCGCGCAGCTTGCCTCCATCCACAACCTGCGCTTTTTGACAAGGCTGATGGCTCAGGTGCGCGATGCCATCCGTGAGGACAGGCTGCTGGATTTCCGCAAAGCATTCTTCGCAAATTACGACATGAGCCGGAATTTCTAGCCGCCTTATTTCCGCCTTTATGAAGCGTTCCCGAAATCTTTCCCGCTTTGTCCAATTATCCCTTGCGCGGCTCACCATTTCTTGCTATAATCGCTAAGAACAGAAAGTTGAAGGGGGACCCTACTACATGCTGAATATGCTTTTTGGCCTCAACGCGGCCCTGGCGGATGCCGCCGCCACCGGCGGAGATGTCGCCGCCGATCCTACGGCCGCCGCCACGCTTGGCGCGCCCGACCTTTTGAGCACGCTCATCCCCATGGCACTGATCTTCGTGGTGTTCTATTTCCTGCTCATCAGGCCCCAGCGGAAAAAGGACAAGAAGGTCAAGGAAATGCTGTCCGCGCTGAAGGTCACTGACCGTATCTGCACCATCGGCGGCATCTACGGCACCATCGTGGCCATCAAGGATGATACCTTCACCGTTGCCGTGGGCCAGGACAATGTGAAGCTGGTGTTTGCCCGCTGGGCCATCCGCAACGTGGAAGAAGTCTCCGTGGAAAACGACTCCGAAGTGCTGGCGTAAGCAAACCTGCAAGCATAAACCCTCCCTGTCCTGCATACAGTTGAGCAAAAAGGACAGGGAGGGTTTTTCATGTCCCAGACGAAGACCGCGCCCCGCAGGCGGGCCCGCACCCAAAGCCAGGGCGCGTGGAGCCGCATCCTAAGGGGCCTGATCGTAGCAGTGGCGGTATCGGCGGCGGGCATCCTGCTGTTTGCGCTTTTGATGCAGTGGTTCAAGCCGTCCGACAGTGTCATCCGCGTATTCAATCAGATATTGAAGCTGGCATCCATCGTGGCAGGCGTCATTGCAGCCGTTAAGCGCGGCGGTGAAAAGGGCCTGATCCGCGGCGCGGCTGTGGGCCTTTTATACATGGCCCTGGGCGTCTCCCTGTACGCGCTGCTTACCGGGCAGAACCTTCCCTTCACCTCCTATCTGGGAGATTTGGGCATGGGCCTTGCCGGCGGCGGCCTGACGGGGATGATTCTTTCCAATCTCGCTGCAAAATGATTGCAAGAAAAGGAAATTCAGTGTATAATACCTCCATTCCTATGTACACGCAAATGGAGGAGGATTCCCATGAAGCATATCAAAACCATTCAACGCGACTGCCTGAAACAGTCACTTGTTCACGGCGGCTGCGGTGAATGCCAGGCTTCCTGCCAGAGCGCCTGCAAAACAAGCTGCACGGTAGCCAACCAGTCCTGCGCCAATAAGGAAAACAATGCTGTACTGGCCGGCGGCGGGGGAAAATTAAACCACGTCTTTGGCAAGTAACAAAACCATACGGGCTTCTTACAAGCGGGAGGCGGACTCCCGCTTCTTGTTGTTTCATAAAGACTTTATCTGGAGGAAACCATCTTGATACATACCTTTACCGCCGTAGGTCAGCCCATGGCGCTGGATGTGGGCTCCGGTGCCGTCCATGCCCTGGACGAGCTTGCCCTGGAAGCTTTGAAGCTGTGGGGCTCGCTTGACAGGGATGCCATTGTTTTGAACCTTTCCCGGCGCTTTGACCCAAAGGAAGTGGAAGAAGTGCTGGAGGAGCTTTCCGAGCTTGAGCGGCTTGGCCAATTGAATGCTCCCGACAGCTATGACGATGTTCAGGTTCACTCCCCCGGCGTGGTCAAGGCTATGTGCCTGCATGCCGCCCACGACTGCAATCTGCGCTGCCGGTATTGCTTTGCGGGGGCGGGAGAATATCACAGCCGCAACCGGTGCATGCTCTCGGTGGAAACGGGCAAGGCCGCCCTTGACTGGCTGATGAAAATGAGCGGCAAGAGGATCAACCTGGAGGTGGATTTTTTCGGCGGCGAGCCGCTGATGAATTTCAAGGCCGTCAGGGAGATCGTGGCCTATGGCCGGGAACTGGAGAAGCTTCATAACAAGCGCTTCAAATTTACCACCACCACCAACGGACTTTTGCTCACCGATGAAATCATCGATTTTCTCAACCGGGAAATGGATAATGTTGTCCTCTCCATCGACGGGCGGCCCGAGGTGCATGACCGCATGCGCCCAACGCAAAAGGGCAGCGGCAGCTATGCACACATCATCCCCAACGCGCTGCGCCTGGCCAAATCGCGGAATCAGCAGCGGTATTACATCCGTGGCACCTTCACCGCCCATAACCTGGATTTCGCAAGCGATGTGCTGCACCTGGCCGATGCCGGCTTTGAGCAATTGTCCGTCGAACCTGTGGTGGCCGACCCCGCCTGCGAATACGCGCTTACAGCGGAGGACCTTCCCCGGATTTTTGAAGAATACGAAGCCTTGGCAAAGGAATACATAAAGCGGCGCAAGGATGGCCGCTGGTTCAACTTTTTCCATTTCATGATCGACCTTGAGGGCGGCCCATGCCTTCGCAAACGCCTTACCGGCTGCGGCGCGGGCAATGAATACGTGGCCGTTACGCCGGAGGGTGATATCTACCCCTGCCATCAGTTTGTGGGCCGGGAAGGGTTCCGCATGGGCTCTGTGCTGAATGGCACCTTCGACACCTCCATCCAGGAGAGATTCGCCGCCAACAACGTGCTTTCCAAAGAGGCATGCCGAAGCTGCTGGGCGCGCTTTTTCTGCTCCGGCGGCTGTGCCGCCAACGCCCATCTGTTCCATGGGGATATTGGAAAGCCTTACGATCTGGAATGTCAAATGGAGCGCAAGCGGCTGGAATGCGCCATGGCGATCTATTCCCTTGAACGGGAATGATGCTGCTATTCATTTTCCAGAAAATATTCATAAAGCGTTCATGATCAGGTCAAAAATCCTGCTTATACTATTCTCGAATCCACCAAAGGAGGGATATAAAGAATGAAGGATCATCTTAAAAAACATCTGTTAGGGTATATTGCCGTCGCGCTGGTATTCACTATGGCAGGCGCGAGCCTTACGCTCCTTGCTGCAAATGGCGGCAACGCCAGCGCGGAAACCCAACGGCTGGCCACCAAGATCGAAGGCACCGTCACCAGCCCCTTCACCGCGGCTATCGCGGCAGTCCGGGACAGCGTGGTCGGCGTCAGCAACTACACGACCTACAACTACGGCGGGTTTGGCCGTTTCGGCGGTTTTGATTTTGACCTGCCCGGCCGGGGGAACAGCGGCAAGGAAACCTTGCAAGCTACCGGAAGCGGCGTGGTTATCAGCGCCGAGGGCCATGTGCTGACCAACTTCCACGTGGTGGAAGGAAACACCAGCCTGAAGATCACTACCCCCGGGCAAACATATGACGCCGAGCTGCTCGCCTACGATGAAAACCTGGATATCGCCGTCCTTCTGGCAAAAGACTTGAAGCTGAACCCCGTTTCCCTGGGCGACAGCGATACATTGCAGGTAGGTGACTGGGCAATCGCCATCGGCAACCCCCTTGGCACGGAACTGGCCGGTACTACCACGGTAGGCATCGTGTCCGCATTGAACCGTGAAGTGGCCTCCAGCAGCACCGACAGGTATGGCATGCGCAATACCAACACCATGATTCAGGTAGATGCCGCCATCAACAGCGGCAACAGCGGCGGCGGCATGTTCAACGTGCTGGGCGAGCTGATGGGCATCCCCACCCTGAAGTATTCCGGCAGCCTCTTCAGCGGCTCCTCCGTGGAAGGCATCGGCATGTGCATCCCCATCAACACCGCCAAGCCCTTGATTGAAAAGGTGCTTGCCGGCCAGGCCAAAGGCAATCAAAGCGGTTCCAATGCCGTCGTCACCAATCCCGGTCCCCGCATGGGCGTGGTGGTTGTCGGCATAGACCAGAACAACAGCGCCGCTGTCGCGGCAGGCAAGCTCCCCGCCGGCGTATATATCCGTGAAGTGGAAGACAACTCCCCCGCCAAGCTGGCCGGCCTTCAGGCAGACGATATCATTGTGGAGATCGACGGGAAGCGTATGATGTCCACCGATAATTTGCAGGCGTATCTTGCCGAAAAGAAGGAAGGCGATGTGGGCAAGGTCAAAGTGTACCGCATCCCCGGCGCCCAGGGGTTCAACAGCGCCGATGAGATTCCCAAGGGTGAATACCTGGATTTTGACGTGACGCTGGCCATCCTGGACAACGTGGTGCGATAAAAAACCACGGTCCGGACCATCATTTGTTCCA
>JAEWWY010000304.1 GCA_023458835.1 Bacillota bacterium | reverse complement strand
TTTTGCCCCTCAAGGTCCGGCATGATCATCCCGTTTACGAAATGGGTGATTTGCCGGAAATCAAGAAGCAGATCACCGCCCAGTTCGTGGCTTTCCTGAAAAATGCCGATTCACAAAAAGCCGCCAGCGACAGGGGGTTCAATCAGTATGACGATATCTCCGGCACAACGGCGTTGACCGGTGCGGCGATTCTTCAGGCACAGGAGATCTATCAAAAGGAAAAGAATGGCTCCAGCGATCTGACCGCTGTGTTTGTTGCCGATATTTCAGGCAGCATGGAAGGTTCACCGCTGCTGAATCTGAAAGCAAGCCTGAACCGCGCCATCGAGGTGATTGCTTCAAACGCCAATGTCGGCCTGATTACATTTTCAGATGATGTCAATGTCGCCGTGCAAATCGGAAAGTTCGAAAACAATCAAAGGTCGTATTTTTCCAGCGCGGTGAAGGCGATGCGGGCAGGCGGCGGCACGGCGATGTTTGACGCCGTCGTAGTTGCCGAGAAAATGCTCATGGATGCCAAAATCCGCAACCCGAACACCAAGCTCATGCTCTTTGTTTTAACCGATGGGGAGACCAACCGCGGCTACAGCTTTGGCGACATCAGGCAGATCACCAGAGGCCTGAAAATCCCCGTGTATACCATAGGGTATAACGCGAACATCGATGTGCTGAAAGAATTGTCCAACATCAATGAGGCGGCAACGATGAACGCGGATTCCGACAATGTGATTTATCGGATCGAGAGCTTGTTTGGCGCTCAGATGTAAAAGGAGAAAAAAACCATGAACATGGAAATCGTAAACACGGAAGATGTAAAAAAGGATATGGACGCGCAAGTGACGCCGGCGGCTGCCACGGTGACAGAAATTCAAACGCAGGCTGAACAAAACGCGAAACAGATCATGTCCCTTGACCTGGGCCAGTTGGCGCAGAAGCGTAAAATCTTAAAGTCCATCGATGATTTTGCGATGGATGCCCTCCAGGGCTCCGCCCGTAAGAATTCGCTTTTGCAAACAACCATCGGCAACCTTTCCAAGGGCGGCGAGGATGGCAGTGTCGTATCCAACAGCCTTGCGGATCTGCATCGTGAAGTCAAGGATTTGGATCCGTCGCTTCTGGATTTTACCAAGGAAGGATTTTTGGGAAAAATCTTTAATCCCATCCGCCGCTATTTTGATAAATACGAGCGGGCGGAAGGTGTGATCAAGGATATCATCGTTTCGCTGGATGCGGGAAAAGCGACGCTGAAAAATGATATCACCACCCTCGACTTGGAAGAAGACGCCCTGCGCGAGCTGACCCAAAAGCTCAAGGGGGAGCTTGCCTTGGGCTTGGCCATGGATGAACATCTTTCCAGGCAAATCGAACAGGCGCAGGCAAGCGGCGAAGAGGAAGAAAAGGTGCGGTTTGTCACAGAGGAAATTTTGTATCCGCTCCGCCAGCGTATCATGGATTTGCAGCAGATGGCAGTTGTCAATCAGCAGGGCATGATTGCGATGGAAGTGGTCAAACGCAACAACAAGGAGCTGATTCGCGGCGTTGACAGGGCAAAAACCGTAACAGTCACGGCGCTGCGCACAGCGGTCATGGTGGCAAGCGCGTTATACAACCAAAAAATCGTACTCAAGAAAATCGATTTATTGAATGAGACCACCAGCAACATCATTGCTTCAACGGGCAGAATGCTAAAAGAACAGGGCGCCGCCATCCAAAAGCAGGCCACCGCAAGCACCATATCGCCCGAGGTGCTGAAACAGGCGTTTTACGATGCCATCGCGGCCTTGGAGGATATTTCCGCGTTCAAACAGCAGGCGCTGCCCCAAATGCATGAGACAATCGCCCAGTTCAGAGCGCTGGCGGAAACAGGCGAAAGGGAAATTGCGCGGCTGGAAAGCGCGAAGGGGGAGTAACGCGTGGAAAGAAACATCAAAAAACGCTTGCTGCTTGTCCTGCCTTTTGCCCTTGCCCTTGGGCTTTATGGCTGCGCGCCGGGCAACACCCCTTCAAACCCTGCCGCTTCAAACGCTGCCTCCGCGGGCAAAAGCAGCATCCGGTATACCGAAACGCTGCGGGTGTACAACGCAAGCGAATATATTGACAGCACCACCCTTGCGGATTTCGAGCGGGAATTCGCGGTCAAGGTGGAATATTCGGAGTTTGAAAGCAACGAGGCCATGTATGAGGCGATCGGCGCAACGCCCAATGCCTATGATGTTTTGGTGCCCTCTGATTACACCATAGACCGCCTCATCAAAGAGGGTAAATTGGAAAAGCTGGATAAAAGCAAGGTGCCCAACATTGCGAATGTCGCGGCAGAATATTTAAAGCCATCCTATGACCCCGGCAATGACTATGTTGTGCCGTACATGGTGGGGACCCTGGGCATTCTGTATAACAAAAAGCAGGTGGCAGCGCCTATTGACAGTTGGGCGGCATTATTTGATCCATTGTATAGCGGAAAAGTATTGATGCTGGATTCCCAGCGGGATACGATTGGCGCAACGCTCAAGATGCTGGGCTACAGTATCAATTCAAGGGATGATACGGAGCTTACACAGGCGAAGTCAAAGCTGCAAACAGCGCGTTCCATCATTTCCGCCTATAACGAAAGTGAAGTAATCCGGGACAAAATAGTGGCGGGCGAGGCTGCTTTAGGCGTTGTTTATTCCGGTGACGCGAAAACGGCCATTGACCGAAACCCCAATCTGGCTTATGTGATTCCCAAAGAGGGCGGTAATAAGTGGGTAGA
>JAEWWY010000303.1 GCA_023458835.1 Bacillota bacterium | reverse complement strand
CTTGCGCAGGAAGACGCGGAACTGGGCATACGCCGCACATTTTTGTTTCGCATCGTCCCCTGCGGCACGAAGAAGGATGCGGGGCGCATCAGCCTTCGGTGCGGGGAAAGCCGCGGCCTGTATTATTTCGGCCATATCGGCTACCATGTAGGTGAAAAGTTCCGCGGCCACGGCTATGCCCTTCGGGCCTGCAGGCTCCTGATTCCTCTATGCCGCGTGCTGCATGTTCATTCCCTGGTGATCACCACCGATACCGACAACATCGCCAGCCGCCGCACCTGCGAAAAGCTCGGGTGCGAACTGGAAAGCATTGTGCCGGTGCCCCTGGAGTACCGCCAGCAGTACAGCATGGGCGCATATAAGTGCCGCTATATCTTCCGTATCCCCCGCGCGTAAAGGCGCAGCATGTTTCCTCACCGCGCGCATAGAGTATGCCTGAACAGGCATTTTTGCCGTCAGGCTTTTCTTTTTCCTTGAAATAGGGTAGAATAATCCCGTTGACGGTTGGAAAACCATGGCTAAAGGGAGGCGTTCGGTGCATATTCAGATAAACGGCGCATCTGTTTATTATGAGCAGCACGGCGTGGCCGGAGACCAGGTTCTCCTTATGCATGGCTGGGGCTGCGACACCACATTTTTTGCGCCCATCGCCAAAGCGCTATCGGAAACCATGCGCGTTACCGTGCTGGATTTTCCGGGCCACGGCAAAAGCAGCTATCCCCCGGAACCGTGGGGTGTTCCCGAGTACGGAGAAATGGTAAGGTCATTCATGGATGCGCTGCACCTTGGACCCTGTTATATGGTTGGCCACTCCTTCGGCGGAAGGATCGCGCTGTACCTGGGCAGCCATTGGCCAAAGTACGCCCGCAGAATGATCATCACCGGCGGCGCGGGGCTTAAAAAGCCTCAGACGGAGGAACAGAAAAAACGTGCCAATCAGTATCAGGCGCTGAAAAAAGGCGCAGCGTTCCTTAAGGGGATAAAAATTTTCGGCAGCCTTCCCGACAAAATGGCCGATGTTTTGCGCAAGCGCTACGGCTCCAAGGATTACAATGCCCTGGATGAAGAAATGCGCAAAACCTTTGTGAAAATCGTTTCCCAGGATTTGAGGCCGCTTCTTCCCGTAGTCAGCGTGCCCACCCTTATGGTGTGGGGCGACCAGGACACGGAAACGCCGCTTTGGATGGGGCAAACGATGGCCAAGGAAATCCCCGATGCTGGGCTGGCTATACTGGAGGGTGGTTCCCATTACGCGTATCTGGAGCAGTGGCAGCGGTTTGTGCGTATCGCCCTTCACTTTTTCTCGGAGGATTAACCGATGATCCATCGCCTTATTTATCTGATTCTGGCCCTTTCACCCATGGCGGGATGCATCTTTGCATCCAGGGGACTGATTCATTATTTCCAGTTGGAAAGCTATCAGTTTCCAGGTTATTTTCACACCCTTCGCCGCAATTGGAAACGGTCCTTTTTGCCCGGCGCCGGCGTTGCGGTCCTTACATTCTCGCTGCTGGCCATGCATGACCGGCTCGTTCAGGCGGCGGAGAAGACCGTTGTCGAATTGCTGATCGCCTGTGCCGTTTTGATCCTGTCCGGTGTGGGCGGGCTGTGGATCAGCAAGCTGTTTCAGGACAAAATGGCAAAGAAGCCGCTGGTGTTCACCGCCCGCGTGAAAAGGCTGTACGCCGTTTACGCCATTACGCTGATCCTATTGGCGGTTATTCTCTGGCAGGTGGTTCCCGTAGCGGTGCTGCTGGCCATGGTACCTTTGTTCTTGCCCTATCTTCTGGTTCTGGCAGGGCTTCTAGCCTGGCCGGTGGAAAAAATCATCAGCGAAATGTACTTCAGGGATGCCCAGCGAAAGCTGCGGGAAATGCCGGGGCTCATCCGCATCGGCATCACGGGCAGTTATGGCAAAACATCGGTCAAGTTCTTCCTGGGTACGATGCTGTCGGAAAAATACAATGTGCTGGTAACGCCATCCAGCTTCAATACGCCTATGGGCGTGACCCGGGTGATACGGGAAAAGCTGCAGCCGGGGCATCAGGTATTTGTGGCGGAGATGGGCGCGCGCCACAGGGGCGATATCAAGGAAATGTGCCGGCTTGTGCATCCTGCCCTGGGTGTTTTGACCTCCGTTGGCCCGCAGCATCTGGACACCTTCAAAACGCTGGAAACGGTTATCAAGACGAAATACGAGCTGATGGAAGCACTCCCCGGCGATGGTCACGGTTTTTTCGCGGATGACGGCGATATTTGCGTAAAGCTGTACGGGAAGACACGAAAGCCCAAAACGATGGTGAGCTTAAGGTGCGATGATTGCGATGTGTGGGCAAGCGGCATCAGCTCCACACCTGAGGGCAGCACCTTTACGCTGCATGAAAAGGGCGGGGAAAGCATTCAGTGTACGGCAAAGCTTTTAGGGCAGCACAATATTCAGAATATCCTGCTGGCCGCCGCTGTTTGCCTGCATTTGGGGTTAAGCCTTGAGCAGGTTGCAAAGGGCATCGCAAAATTGGAGCCCGTGGAGCACCGCCTGCAGCTCATACAAAGCGGCGGGCTGACGATCATAGATGATGCGTTCAACAGCAATCCCCAGGGCGGCATGGCGGCTATACAGGTCCTGAAAGAATTTCAGGGCCGCCGGATCATTATCACCCCGGGCATGGTGGAACTGGGTGACAAGGAAGAAGAGTTCAACCAGGAATTCGGAAAAGCCATGGCTTCCTGCGTGGATATTGCCATCCTGGTAGGGAAAAAGCATACGCTGCCCATCTTCCGGGGCCTCAAAGATGCCGGCTTCCCGGAGAGTGCGATCCATCCTGTGTCCAGCCTTTCGGAAGCCACGAAGCTTTTGCATTCCCTGGCCAGGGCAGGCGATGTGGTTCTTTTCGAAAACGATCTTCCGGACAACTACAGCGAGGTGTGAAGGGAGGCGGCCTAATGGGTAAGATACAACTGGGTGTAATGTACGGCAGCCGGAGCTGTGAGCATGAGGTGTCCATCATCAGCGCGCTGCAACTGATGCGG
>JAEWWY010000302.1 GCA_023458835.1 Bacillota bacterium | reverse complement strand
GTATATCCGACCTGCTTCAAACTGGAATGAAGCCCTTCCGCTGGGCAACGGTTATATGGGCGCCATGTGCTTTGGCGGAACGCTGGTGGATCGTTTCCAACTGAATGATGATACCGTTTGGTCAGGCGGGCGGATCGACCGCATGAATCCCGGCGCTCCGGAGGCGATCCAAACAGTCCGCCGGCTGCTCGATGAGGGGAAGATCGCCCAGGCCGAAGAAATGGCCGAGGAGCATATTGCCGCTGCCCCGGAAGGGCAGCGTGCCTATGAGCCGTTGTGCGACCTGATCCTTAATTCCCGGACAGCGAAGCATTCCCGCTTTCCCAGCCCGTTTATGATGGGGCATATCAAAGGCATGAACCTATCTTTCATTGAACCCAAAGAAGGCGTCACGTCCTATCATCGGGAGCTGGACCTTTTTAGCGGCATCCACCGCACAGCTTTTACCCTTGACGGCATCAGCGTCAAGCGGGAGTGCTTCATTTCCTATCCGGCCCGCGTGCTGGCGCTAAAGTTCACCGATACCGACTGGCGCATCCTGTTGCGCCGCGGCGGTCAGGTCACCTTCCAGCGGGGGCTGGATGAACGTACGCTATGCCTTATGGGCAAAACCGGAAACGATGGCATCTCCTTCTGTTGTGTTCTGCGCGCTGTAGGACGGGACGTCCATGTGGCAGGCGACATGCTACGCGGCAATGGCGAGTGTGTCCTTCTGGCTGCCTCAGCCACTTCCTTCCGGGAGGGCGAGACCTATCTTCAGGCCGCCATAGCCCGGGTCGATGCCGCAGAAAGGCGCGGCTTTGACGCTCTGCGTGAAGAACATGAACTGGATTTGAGAAAAATCATGGAGGCCTGCATCCTGTCTCTGCCGGAGGAACCTGCTTTGTCCGCTCTTCCCCACGATGAGCGGCTGAGGCTTATACGTGAGGGGAATGACGATGCTGGCCTTGTCTCGGATCTGTTCGCCTATGGCCGCTATCTGCTTGCGTCCTCTAGCCGGCCCGGCAGTTTGCCCGCCAACCTGCAGGGCATCTGGAACGACAGCTTCACGCCTGCGTGGGATAGTAAATACACCATTAATATCAATGCGGAGATGAATTACTGGCCTGCGGAGAAATGCGCGCTGTCTCAGGAGCATCAGCCTCTGTTTGACCTGATCCGGCGTATGGTCCCTAAGGGCCGCGATATAGCACGAAGAATGTACGGCGCAGGAGGCTGGATGGCCCACCATAACACGGATATCTGGGCTGACTGCGCCCCGCAGGACAACTGTATCTCCTCCATGATGTGGCAGATGGGCGCCGCTTGGCTGTCGCTGCATCTGTGGGAACACTATTGCTACACCTGCGATATCGCCTTTCTCAAGGAATATTTTCCGATCATGGAGGAGGCCGCGCGCTTTTTCATCGATATGCTCATTGAGGATCCCCATGGGCATCTCCTCGTCAGCCCTTCCGTTTCCCCGGAGAACACATACGGGCTTCCCAGCGGCGAGCAGGGCTGTTTATGCAACGATGCCGCCATGGATCAGCAGATCCTGTTCGAGCTGTTCAGCGCGGTCATGGACGCGGGACGGATTCTGGGCGAAGATAGTCACAGGTATGCGCTGCTGCGGGATAAGCTGCGTCCAGTGACCATCTCTGCGTCAGGGCTGATCCGGGAATGGATATCCGATGACAAAACCGAGACCGAACCCGGCCACCGCCACATCTCCCATTTGTTCGCGCTGCATCCAGGCAATCAGATTACATCTGCTTCGCCCGAATTGATGGCCGCGGCGCGCAAGACCCTGGAGCGCCGGCTGGAGCATGGCGGCGGACATACAGGCTGGAGCAGAGCGTGGATCATACACTTTTGGGCCAGGCTCCTGGACGGTGAAAAAGCAGGGGAGAATGTCCGCCTGCTGCTGTCGAATTCGACGCTGCCTAATCTGCTTGACAACCATCCGCCCTTCCAAATCGACGGTAATTTCGGCGTGACCTCGGGCATCGCAGAGATGCTTGTCCAAAGCCACGAAGGTTGTCTCCGGCTGCTGCCTGCCTTACCCCCGAACTGGCCCTGCGGCAGCATACGAGGCGTTAAAGCCCGCGGCGGCTACACCATCGACATGGAATGGAAGAATGGCTTGCTGGACAAAGCCGTCATCTTCACCTCTACCGGCGGCACGCTGAAATTGTGGGATGGCCGCAGCTTTGACCATCATGCAGGAGACATAATCACCCTTTCTACAGGCTGATGAGATATAATGTGCCGATAGTGCCCGCAGGCATGCAGCGTATCATCAAAGGATAATAAAAACATGAACGTTACGTAAATATCTGGGTTCAAGCTTGACAAGGATGAAATAAAAGTCATATAATTCTTAATGCGAAACGTTACGCTTATGGGACGGAGAATTTGTTTATCACGACATCTGATATGAAGGTTGTAGGCGAAAACCTGAAGCATATAATGTAATCACGCCAGAAAGAAGGAGATTCCAATGAAGGCGGCAGTGCTGTACGGCAATGAAGATATACGCTATGATGACTGGGAGACACCAATGGTTAAACCGGGCACGGTGAAGGTCAGGGTTCGCGCGACAGGCATCTGCGGAAGCGATGTTCCGCGTGTCCTTTATCACGGTGCGCACTTTTATCCCGTAGTGCTGGGTCATGAGTTCAGCGGTGACGTGGTGGAAGCGGGAGAGGGCGTAACAGGGCTTATCGTAGGCGATACGGTGAGCGGAGCGCCGCTTGTACCCTGTATGAAATGCGGCGACTGCCAGCAGGGAAATTATGCGTTATGCAAGCATTACAGCTTCATCGGCAGCCGCCAGCAGGGCAGTTTTGCCGAATATGTGGTGATTCCCGCCCAAAACGCCGTGAAGTACGACCGGAAAATATCTTATGAACAGGCCGCCATGTTCGAGCCTTCCACCGTAGCGGTCCATGGCCTTATGCAGGCGGGTTACAGGGGCGGTGAAACGGTGGCTGTCCTTGGCTGCGGCACCATCGGCATCTTCACCCTGCAATGGGCGAAAATCTTCGGGGCAAGGAGGATTATAGCTTTCGATATCGACGAAGGTCGCCTTGCCCTGGCCAGGCGCATGGGCGCGGATGATGCCGTCAGCGCGCTTGATAGCGGCTATATAGAGAAAGCATTGGCGCTGAACGGCAACAGGGGTTATCAAAATGTGTTTGAAACGGCCGGCAACTCCGTTACCATGCGTACGGCCTTTGAACTGGCTGCCAACAAAGCCCGCGTCTGCTTTATCGGCACGCCTCATACCGATTTGAACTTCACGCCGAAGCTTTGGGAGAACATGAACCGCAAGGAGTTTTACTTAACCGGCAGTTGGATGAGCTATTCCGCTCCGTTCCCCGGCCGCGAATGGGATCTGACCGCCCACTATTTTCAAACGGGTGAACTGAAGTTTGATGCCGGTTTTATCTGTCGCAAATATCCCCTGAGCCGCGTTGCGGAGGCTTTTGCTTTGTATAAGGATCCGTTGCAGGTGCATGGCAAAATCATGCTGACAAACGATTGTGATTATTCAGAAAATTGATTTGCAAAGGAAGGATTATCATGGCTGAATTCATCAATCCCAACCTGGTGCCCAAGCGCAAGCTCGCGACAGGCGAAATGATTCCATGCATTGGCATGGGCACATTCGGCAGCGACCGCTATACGCCCGAACAGGTATCCACTGCAGTGGGCGGCGCCATCCGCTGTGGGTACCGCATGTTTGACTGCGCTGCCATCTATGGCAATGAAGACCTGATCGGCAAGGTCATTGCCAATGCGGTAGAAGAGGGCGTTGTTAAGCGGGAGGAGCTGTTTATTACCTCCAAGGTATGGAACGACATGCATGGTAAAGGCAACGTATTGCTCTCCCTGGCCAAGACGCTGCGTGACCTGCAATTAGATTACATCGATGCGTTCTTTGTCCATTGGCCCTTCCCCAACTATCATGCGCCTTTTTGCGACGGCGACAGCCGCAATCCCGACAGCAAGCCTTTCTCCGTAGATGAATTTATGTCTACCTGGCGCCAAATGGAACGTTTGTACGATATGGGGCTGGCTCGCAACCTGGGCATGAGCAATATGACCATTCCAAAGCTGAAGGCCGTTCTGCCCCTTTGCCGCGTGAAGCCTACGGTGATCGAAATGGAATTGCACCCCAGCTTCCAGCAGCCGGAACTGTATGATTATGCCATCCATCAGGGTATCCAGCCTGTTGGCTTCTGCCCCATCGGCAGTCCTACCCGTCCCGACCGTGATACCGCCCCTGATGACATCACCGATATACAAGTACCGGAGCTTGTAGAAATCGCTAAAATGCATGGTGTTCATCCCGCAGTTATTTGCTTGAAGTGGGCTGTTCAGCGCGGGCAGATACCCATCCCATTCTCCATTCATGAAAAAGAATATATCTCGAATCTAAAATGTACCACTGCAGATCCCCTGACTGAGGAAGAGATGAACGCAATCAAGGCCATTGATAAGAATTGCCGCCTGATCAAAGGCCAGGTTTTCCTTTGGGAAGGTGCCAATGATTGGCATGACCTGTGGGACGAGGATGGAACCATCACGAAATGAGGTAATCGTATGCTCAAAGGAATACCGCCCATTATATCTCCCGAGCTAATGAAGATTCTGCTGGAGATGGGGCATGGCGATGAGCTTCTGATATGCGACGGCAACTATCCCAAGCTTGGCTGCCCGGAGCGCTGTGTGCGTATGGATGGACAGAATATTCCGGAAATCCTGGATGCCGTTCTGCGCTTTATGCCGCTGGATTCGTATGTGCAGCACCCCGTCACCTTCATGGCCGTATTGCCGGACGATACCTACAAACCGGAAATCTGGCTGGTGTACAGGGAAATCGGGGCAAGATACGAAAAGGATGGACTTAGGGAGCAGACCATCAGCAAATATGATTTTTACGATCAGGGGAAAAAGTGTTATGCCTGCATTGCTACAGGCGAAGCCGCACTCTATGCCAATGTCATACTCAAAAAGGGTGTTGTGAAATGATCAGGTCAGGGCACTCTTTTCTGTAATAAAGAGAGTCTGCCGCGCTTCGGTTCTTTTCCCCTCCAGAAGCATCAAAAGTGGCTGTGCACTCCATAAGGAGGCATGGCCGCTTTCCGTATGTGCCCGGCGCAAGCGGCAATTTGGCGGTAAAAGTCCGCTGCGCGCTCGGCAGCAGGAAAGCAGAGGAGGAAGGCTGCCGCGGTACGCAGACGACAGCATCATCATATTCTTGATGGCAAAAATTACAGGTCAAATCTGTTGTTAACATCAAAATGGCTATTCTTCAACCGTAATATATATGAAAATCCAGCAAGATATGAAAAAAGTTCGCAAGCAAATGACGAGCGATTTGAATAGATTCACGGTAAAATAATAATATAGGTGATACGTTGGTACTGGAAGGCAAAAATCAATATTGTAAGGGGGAACATATTCAATGAAAAAAGCCCTGTCTCTGTTGCTTGTTCTGCTCATGGCATTGGCGTATGCGCCAATAGGTACCGCATCAAATACATTGACGCCGGATCCGGAAACCGGCCTGATGCCCATGCCTGATGCCGACAAGCCCATTACCTTTACCTGTTTTGTTCGCGACCCCGGCCAGGTGCCCGCCAAGGATAATCCTGCCATTAAAAAGGTCCAGGAGCTTACAGGCGTTACGATCGAATTTGAGTTCCTGGTCGGAGATTTGGACCAGAAGATCGGTGTAATGCTGGCCGGCGGCGATTATCCCGACATCATCATGGGCGGAGGTGCCCGGTATGTGGAAGCCGGCGCATTGATCCCGCTGGAGGACATGCTGCCTAACTACCCCAATCTGGTACAGCAATATGAACCGCATTACGATAATATGCGTAACGCATTCGGCGATGGGCATATGTACTGGCTTGAGATATATGGGCTCGAACAGTATCAGTCCCCCATTTTTCAAAACGGCGGCGCGGGCTTCTTCATTCAGAAGGATGTGCTTGCCGAGGCCGGTTACGTTAACCCCAAGACGGTTGACGAATACCTTGACCTGATTCAAAAGTACCAAAAGAATCATCCTGAGATCAACGGTGTAAAGACCATCGGGTTTGAAATTCTTACCGATGGATGGAGATCCTTCTGCCTGCGCAATCCCGCCATGCATCTGCTAGGCAACAGCAACCAGGGCGATGTTTTTGTAGACTATTCTACAAATGTTGCCTCGTACTACCAGATTTCCGATGCCGCGAAAAGCTACTACAAAAAGCTGAACGATATGTACCATGCGGGCGTTATCCAAGCCGATACGCTGACGCAAAGCTACGACGAATATATCGCCCGCATGTCAACCGGGGCTGTGCTGGGCATGTTCGACCAGCGTTGGAATTTTGCCAGTGCCGAAAACCTGATTTTTGCGGATGGCAAATTTGAACACACCTACGTTTCCGTTCCGATCTCGAACCCCGGTGTCGAGTCCGTGTATCTGGATGCGAAGAGCGGCATCGTCACAGGGAGCGGCGGCGTCGGCATCACTACAAGCTGCAAAAACCCTGAAAGGGTCATGGCCTTCTGGAACTGGATGCTCCAAAGGGAGGTACAGGATTATCTGAACTGGGGCGTCGAAGGCGTCGATCATATTGTCACGCCGGAGGGCGGAAAGTATTTGACCCCGGAGCGCCGCGCCATCGTGAAGGACGTTGCTCTGAACCGGGACAAGACCGCCGCGACGCTTCTCAACTATACACCCAAACGTCAAGGCCTTTATGAGGACGGTTCGCCTTGCACCCCGGCAGATTCCGAGGATGAGTACCTCATGCAACAGGGCGAATACGACCAGGCGTTTCTCAAATCGTTCGGGATCAAGTATCAGGCCGAGCTGCTCAATCTCCCATTCAAGCATCCCTCTTATTATCCTGTATGGGGCTTCGTTATCGAAGATGCGAGTCCCTCAGCAATTGCAAAGGCCAAGCTGGAGACCCTTGGCATGACATACTATCCTCAGCTCATTTTGTGTGAGCCAAGCGAGTATGACGCCAAGTGGGATGAATTCCTGGCGGCATGGGAAGCGGCGGGCGTCCAGCCTTACCTCGATGATGTAAACAAGCAGATTCAGGAAAAGATAAACCGCTAGGCCAAGGCCGGGCAATACAATCCCTGCAATTTACGGGACGCCGTCCGGTAGATTGCAGGGATCATCCTTTTATTACCTTCTGGCGTGACCCATAACCTCTGTCTTTAAGGTGGGGTATAGAAATGATGTATGCCAAAGGCCGCCGGTCTTTATGGACGAGATTCAAGGCGCAAAAAGCACTGTTCTTTATGATCATCCCCTGCATGCTTTTCACATTTGTGTTCAACTACTACCCGCTCTCCGGCTGGATCATGGCGTTTCAAAACTTTAAGCCGGCCAAGGGGTACTTTGGTTCGAAATTTGTGGGCTTGTACCAGTTCGAATTTCTGTTTTCGAGCCCCGAAGTTTGGTATACAATACGGAACACACTGGCCATGTCCACCATTTCCTTGATGCTGGGATTTATCTTTTCCATTACCTTCGCTCTTTTGTTAAATGAGATCAGAGCACTAAAGTTTAGAGCAAATTAATTTAAGGTAGCGCATAACCGTCGTGGTTAAACCAGCCAGCAATATCAGAAGCAGAGACACAGTCAAAGGCGAAAGCAATGGCGTCATCAAGCAGTTCCTTTGAGCGAACTTTGA
>JAEWWY010000301.1 GCA_023458835.1 Bacillota bacterium | reverse complement strand
GCGTAGGGGTCGGCGTCCCGCCGATGATGCCGGCGCCGGGCTGCATCCTGCCGTCCTGTATCCATTTGGCCTGATCTTCCGGCGTCATGGGGGCAAAAAAGTCGCCGTGGATATAGCCGATATAGGTACGCGACCCCTGGGTGGGGCCGTTGGTATTCACCTTGTACCAGGTGATGCCGTCCTTTACGGTCGTATCCAGAATCTGCGACACCCAATCCTTGGGCAGCTTGAACCACCAGTCCGCGGAGGTGGAGGCGCTTTTGCGCACCTTCACGTTATTCGCCTTGATCCGGCCATATGCCTCATCCGCCGCCGAAGCAGGCCGCACGGGCCAGGAAAAGACGCTTGCCACGCAAAAAAAAGCAAGCGCCAAAGCCACCGCGCGCTTCCATGTAAGGGCGTTTTTGCCTGTGTGTTTCATGTGACCACCCCTCGGTTTCGGAATTCGCTCGCACTTTTCTAAAAAAAAGGCATTCGTATCCTCTATTCTTCCAATCACGTCCTTATTTTATTACAATTTTATTAAGGTGTCAATCTCTTTCCTTCATTATCTGTCACATTTAATTCATGTTACGAAGCGGGAGGCACATCCGCCGCTGCCATTTCCTTGGGAACCCAGCCGGAGAATACCGTTTCGCCGCCGCTTGCCGCCTCAATACCGCCGCCGCGCTCCACCAGGGTGTTGCGCACGATGAAAAGGCCCATGCCATGGCCTTCCGACTTGGTGGTAATACCGGGCAGGAAAATACGGTCCAAATCCTTAAGCGGTATGTCTGGGCCGTTGTTGGCCACCGAAAAGCGGAAGGTTTTCAAGTCCTCTGAAAGGGTGATGGCAAGCCGCGGGCTTTTGATGCCCTTCAAAGCATCCAGCGCATTGTCGATGAGGTTGGCCAATACCTTGCACATCTCCCAGCCGGGGATGGACAGGTTCCTCCAGGCGCTGTTGATATGCAGCTCCGCCTTCACTCCCTGCTTTTCGCAGGCAGCCAGCTTCACCTTGAGCAAGGCGTTGACGGCGGGATTGGCGGTGCGCAGCACGTGGCTTACGGCGCGGATATCGCCGTACACCCGCTCGATATAATCCTGTGCCTCCTTGTATTCCCTCATCTCCATCAGGCTGTACACCACCTGAAGATGATTGAGAAAATCATGGCGCTGGGCGCGCAGCGTATTGTTCAGCTCTTCCATCTCTTTCACGGACCGTTCCATGGCCATTGCCCGGTCCAGCGTCTTGGCAGTGCCCAGCGCATCCCTGATATCCACCACCGCGCCCCAGGAAACCAGCAGCGCGGCGAGCGTGATACCTATGCGGATGGCAGACTGATGCACTACCTGCTCATTGCCCAAAAGCAGGTACAGGGCGATGGCCATCACCGCTACGATTTGAACGCCGTTGATGGCGACGGAATAAATGGCGGCCTTCCGGATGTCCACCTGCTTTTTCATGGCTTGCCTTCCTTATCCCGCAGCGCCTTGGCCTTTTGTATTTTTTCCTCATGCCCCTGGCCGCTGGGCTGGTAGTATACCCTTCCCCGCACCTCGGGGGGCATGTATTCCTGCTTTACGTAATGGCCGGGGAAATCATGGGGGTATTTGTATCCCTCTCCACTGCCCAGGCGGCCGGCACCCTGGTAATGGGTGTCCCGCAAATGCACGGGCACAGGCCCAAAGCCGCCTTTTCCCGCATCGGCGGCGGCCGCGTCGATAGCCATTACCACGCTGTTGGACTTGGGGCTTTCACAGATGGCGATGATGGCTTGGGCCAAGGGAAGCCTGGCCTCCGGCATGCCCACCGTTTGCACCGCCTGCATGGCGGCGGCGGCCTGCAGCATAGCGATGGGATTGGCAAGGCCCACGTCCTCGCTGGCGTGGGCAATGAGCCGGCGGGCGATGAGCCGCGGATCGACCCCGGCATAATCGAGCCTTGCGAACCAGGCCAGCGCCGCGTCGCTGTCGGAGCCGCGAAGGCTTTTGCAAAAGGCGCTGAGCATGTCGTAATACAGGCTTTCGTCGCAGCGGAGCATGGGCTTTTGAATGCTTTCCTCCGCCACGGCAAGGCCGATATGCTGCATGCCGTTTTCATCCGCCGGGGTGGTCAAAACGGCCAGTTCCAGGGCGTTCAGTGCCGCCCGCACATCGCCGCCGGCCACCTGGGCCCAATGGGACAGAGCATCGGCGGAAATCTCCATCGCCCTTTGGCCATAGCCCCGCTCCGGATCGGCGACGGCGGCCTTCAAGGCGGAAACAACATCCTCCTTTGTCAATGGAAAGAACTGAAACACCCGGCAGCGGCTGACGATGGCGGGCGTCATGGCGATCATGGGGTTTTCCGTAGTGCTGCCGATGAAGCGGATAAGCCCCCGTTCAATGGCGGGCAGGATGCTGTCGGACTGCGCCTTGCTCCAGCGGTGGCATTCGTCCAGCAGCAGATACGTGGCCTGGCCTGAGCGGGTTTGCCGCTCCCCGGCAGCTTTCAATACCTCCCGCACATCGCCCACCCCGGAGGTCACGGCATTCATCTGCACAAAGGCGGCCTTTGTGGCTCCGGCCACAATGGCGGCCAGGGTGGTCTTGCCGCAGCCCGGCGGGCCGTAAAAGATGCTGGAGGTCAGGCGGTCAGCCTCGATGGCCCGGCGCAAAAGCCTGCCCGGGCCGATCAGATGGCTCTGGCCCAGAAACTCCGACAGGGTACGCGGCCGCATCCTGTCCGCCAGGGGCGAAAGCCTTACCTGCCCTGTTTCAAAAAACGGTTGCATGAAACACTCCTTAACCGCCTATTCTTTATCCTCATTGAAAAGCACCCTGGCCGCAGGCTGCCTTCCCCCCGCGTCCAGCATCCAGTGCCGATCCTTGTCCATCAGCGCCGCCTCCATATGCAATAGCGCAATGCCCGTATCAAGGCTGTTGGGCGTGCTGACCAGCGACAGGGACTGGCTGTTCAAGCGCAGCCTCCAGGGCTGGCGGTTCATGGCGGAAGGCGCTTCCCGAACCGCCTTGGCGGCTTCCAGCGCATCATCCGGCCAGCCCTCGCCGCCGTTTTCCATGAACCATTTGAGCGGCTTGCGCTTTCTGTGCACCGGCTCCTGAGCGGGCTCCGCGGCAAGGCCCAGGGGAATCACCGCCGCCAGCACTTCGCCGGGATACAAATGCACCGGACTTTCCTTCTTGCGGTAGGTGCCGGATACCCAGCAGGTGGCCACTCCGCAGGAAGTTGCTTCCAAAATAAAGGCTTCCCCGCTGATGCCCGCATGGGTCATGTGCCGGGGTACGGCGGTATCGGCCATTACGGCGGCAAAGCGGGTAGCGCCCTGGATGCGGCCATAGTTAAAGATCACAGGCGTGAAAAAGGATTCGTCGCAGGCCGCCAGCAGGATGCGTACCCCCGGCAGGCACAGCCTGGCCGCGGCATAGGAGAGGGTGGTCCACTGGGATACGTTGGGTACGTCGGAAAAATGCCGGCAGGCAACCCTGCGGTAAATCTGCTCCCGCCAGCGCATGAGCTGCGCTATGGTGTAAAATCCATTAAACCGCCATTTCTCCGGCATGGTCTTCCCTCCCACCTTAGGCTATTTATGTATAGTGTACATCCTACAATGCAATTCCGCAAGGGAAGCCCCCTGTTTTGCCTGTGCTGCACACATGGACGCTCCTTGACGGGGAATGGCCGAAAGGCTATAATCGGCTGTATACAAGGAGGGTTCCCCATGCAAAAAATCGCCAGCTTCCAAATCAATCACGATACCCTGGCCCCCGGCCTGTACGTATCCCGGGTGGACGGGGATGTGGTGACCTATGACCTGCGCATGCGCACCCCAAACCAGGGCGATTACCTGTCCACCGCCGCGGCCCATACCCTGGAGCACCTGTTTGCCACCTATGTGCGCAGCTCGG
>JAEWWY010000300.1 GCA_023458835.1 Bacillota bacterium | reverse complement strand
ATGCGGAGCTGAAGGCAGGCCTGGAAAACCTTCCCCGCAAGGAAATCATCACCTTCCATGAAGCGTTTCCGTACTTTGCCAAGGCCTATGGGCTGCATGTGGCGGCTGTGGTGAACCGGGAGCCGGGAGAGGCGTTGAGCCCCGCCCAACTGGCCGAACTGGTGGAACTGGTACGCGCTCTGAAGGCGCCGCCCCTTTTTACCGAGCCCCAGTACCCCGATTTGGCAGCCAGGATGCTGGCGGCGGAAACCGGCGCCCAAATATACGAGCTTGATCCGCTGGTCACCGGCCCCATGGACGAGGGCGCCTATTCGGCCTATGAGGATGGAATGCGCAAGAACATGCAGGTTTTGATGCTTGCCTTGGGAGGCGTATAATGCGGCGCTTGTTGGACGGCACAGGCAATCGGGCCAAGCTCAGCGCCATGCGCGACTGGCTCTGCGTGCTGCCCATCCTGATCGACGGCCTGGAGGAGGCCGTGCCGCCCGTTCCGGAAGACGGAAGAACGGTGCTGGAAAACGCCCGTCAAAAGGCCAAGGCCTATTTTCAGGCGCTTCACCGGCCTGTTTTCTCCTGTGATTCAGGGCTTGTGATATCGAATGTGCCGGAGGACAAGAATCCGGGCATCCATGCCCGAAGGCCTGAGGGAAGGCCGCTTTCCGATGAGGAAATGCTTGCCTACTACGCCGGCCTGGCGCGGGAATACGGGCAGGGCGGCTGCTTGCCGGCCCGGTACCAAAACGCCATCTGCCTGGTGATGGAGGACGGCGCCTGCCTGGAATACGACGGGGAGGATATCTGCTCCGATACGTTTTTGCTTACGGACAAGCCCCATCCCCTCCGTACCCCCGGTTGGCCGCTGGATTCCCTGTCGAAATCCCTGGAGACGGGCAAATATTGGTTTGACATGTCACAGGAGGAGCGGCTTTTAAGCCACCGGGACCTGCGCCCCGGCTTTGTGGGCTTTTTTCGCAGGGCGCTTGGGATCTGACTGCCTTTAAAATCACCATTGACGCGCATCGTTTTGTCTGCTATACTGCTCCCGTAAATACAGCATAGGAGGATTTTGGATGTCGGTCTTGTCTGTAAAGGGGCTTCTTAACTGAATCCATGAGGGAATGGACTGCAAGCGCAGGGAAAGCCTGTTTGTTTGCGTACTTTCCCGCATCTGCCCTTTACAGACTGCTTCCTGATATCCGCCTGGCCATAGGAAACGACAGAGGGCGCGCCCTCCGGCCCGTTTTCACGGATCTTTCTCCCGCTCCCCTTCCAAACCGGAAGGGAAGCACCGGAAGAATATATCCCTGAAACAGGTTTGGACGGCGGACATCTGCCGTTCTTTTTTTATGGGGTGCCCGCAGGAGCAATCTGTCCGTATTGGGCTTGAGATGCGAACCTGCGGGCATTTTTCTACTGGCTTGGATTGGAGGAATCAACCTTGACTACCCCTGAAATCACATTGGAATTCGATAAAATCAAAGAAATGCTGTGCCGTTTCGCCAGCACCTCGGGCGCGAGGGAGAGGCTGCGCACCCTGAGCCCTGCCCTGAATGAAAAGGAATGCCGCGCCCGCATGAAGCAAACCAGCGAGGCGCGTGCGCTCATGGATGTGCTGGGCAGCCCGCCCACAAGCTCCATGGAATCACTGGATAAAATCCTGCCGCTGTTAAAGGCCGGAGCCATGCTGGGGCCGGAACAATTCCTGGGCATCTCCCAATTCCTGGCTACCTTGCGCCGGATGAAGGCCTATTTGAAGCGCGGGGAGTACCTGCAATCGGATCTGGCATTTTACGGCCGCGCCTTGTGCGAGCTGAAGGAGCTGGAGGAGGAGATCGAGCGCTGTATCCGCGGCGATACGGTGGACAGCAACGCTTCGCCCGCGCTGCGGGATGTGCGCAGGAAAATGGAACAGTCCGCCGCGCAGGTCAAGAACAAGCTTCTGAGCCTTTTGCAAAGCAACCGGGCCTTTTTCTCCGACAGCTTTGTGGCCACCCGGGGCGGCCGGCTGACGCTGCCTGTAAAAAGGGAGCACCGGGCGCAGGTCCCCGGCACGGTGGTGGATATGTCCGCCACAGGCAGCACTGTGTTCATTGAGCCCGCCTCCGTCACAAAGCTGCAGGAGGAATTGAGCGATCTGAAGATCCGGGAGGAAAACGAGGTCCGCCGCATCCTGTATCAGTTGACCGCCCTGGCGGAAAGCCATTTGACTTCCCTGGAAATGAACAGGGATACGTTTGAGACGCTGGATTTTGCCTTTGCCAAAGGCGCGCTGAGCGCCCAGATGGAAGCGCTGGAACCGGATATCACCACAGACCGCCTTATGCGCATTGAAAACGGCCGCCATCCCCTGATCGAGAAGGATAAATGCGTGCCCCTTACCATCACGCTCGGCGGTGATATATCCGGCATCGTCATCACCGGCCCCAATACCGGCGGCAAGACGGTGGCGCTTAAAACGGCGGGCCTTTTATCGCTGATGGCCCAAAGCGGCCTGCATGTGCCGGCGGAAAAGGGAACGGCCCTTTGCATGTTCGCAAGCGTGCTTTGCGACATTGGCGACGGGCAGAGTATTACGGAAAACCTGTCCACCTTCTCCGCCCACATGACCAACATCCTGGCCATCCTGCAAGAAACAGGCAGGGAAAGCCTTGTGCTTTTGGATGAGCTGGGCTCGGGCACCGATCCCATGGAAGGCATGGGCATAGCCATTGCCATCCTGGACGTGCTTCGGGAAAAGAAATGCCTGTTTATGGCCACCACCCATTACCCGGAGGTCAAGGAGTATGCCTACCGTGCCCCGGGCCTTACCAATGCCAGGATGGCCTTTGACCGGGAATCACTGACGCCCCTGTACCGCCTGGAAATGGGCGAAGCCGGGGAAAGCTGTGCGCTGTATATCGTAAAGCGGCTGGGCTTCCCCGAAGCCATGATTCAAAGGGCCAGGGAAGCCGCCTACTTTCGGCAGGAGGCGCATCAAGTCGTTTCCATCCTTCCTCCGAAAAGCAATATCTCGCATTCCCCAAATACCGTGCCCGCAAAGCGCATTGAAAAGGACCTGCCGCCCAAGCCCGTCTCCGCCCATGCCGCCCAGTTCCAAATGGGGGACAGCGTGTTTGTCTATCCAGGCAGGGAAATCGGCCTGGTATATGACCCGGTTGATGAAAAGGGGCTCGTGGGTGTACAGGTGAAGGGAATCAAGCGCCGCATCCCCCACAAAAGGCTCAAGCGCCATGTGGCCGCGGAAAACATGTATCCCGAAGGCTACGATTTTTCCATCGTATTCGACAGCGTTCAAAACCGAAAGGCCCGCCACAAAATGGACAAAGGACACCGGCCCGACCTTCAAATTCAGTATGAAAAGGAGCCGCCCCATGCCACTGATTGAGACAAATCAATTGACCAAGGTCTACCGCCGCTTTGAAAAGGAACCGGGCTTCAAAGGCAGCGTAAAGAACCTGTTCCACAGGACCTATGTGGAAAAGACAGCCCTGAACCGTTTTGACCTCTCGGTTTCAGAAGGGGAATTTGTGGGCCTCATTGGCCCTAACGGCGCGGGCAAGACCACGCTGGTGAAGCTGCTGACAGGCATCATCGCCCCCACCTCGGGAAGCCTTTGGGTGCTGGGCTTTACGCCTAACCGTCTGGAAAGCGCCTTCAAAAGCCAGTATGCCGTGGTCATGGGCCAAAAGAGCCAGCTCTTCTTTGACCTGACGCCGGCGGACACCTTCCGGCTGTTCAAGGAGCTGTACGATATTCCCGAAAGCCTGTATCTCAGGAACTTGAAATACTTTACCGAATTGTTCGGAGTGGATCACCTGATGCGGGTACAGGTGCGCACATTGTCCCTGGGGGAGAGGATGAAAATGGAGCTGATCGCCGCGCTTTTGCACAGCCCCCGCATCCTGTTCCTGGATGAGCCCACCATCGGCCTGGATGCGGTGGCCCAGCACCAGATGCGCGCCTTTTTGCGGGAGGTGAACAGGGAGCAGGGCACCACGATCCTTTTAACCTCCCATTACATGGAGGATATTGTAAGCCTGTGCCAGCGGTGCGTGGTAGTGGCGGATGGGGAAAAGCTTTGCGACGGGCCGACGGATGCGCTGTTTCAGCAGTATCAAACCCACAGGAAGATCACCCTGGCCCTGGAATCGGAGTGCGCCGTGGAATTGCCTGCGGACTGCACGGAAGTCACGCATCAGCACCTGAAGCTGTCCTTCCTTTTGCCCAAGGCAGACGCCATGCCGCTGTTGCAGTCGCTTCTGTCCCGCTATCCCATCCGCGATATCATGGTGGAGGAGGAGGACATCGGCAGCGTTGTCACAAGGCTGTATGCAAACAGGGAGGTGGCGGCAGGGTGAAAAAATACTGGGAGGCACTGATCATCGCCTTCAAAACGCGCGCCGCCTACCGTTTCGATACGGCCATGCAGGTGCTGGCCAGCGTGGCCCGGGTGCTATTCGCCTGGCTGCTGTGGGCGTCCATCTATAAGGGGCGGGATCAGGTGGCGGGCTTTACCCTGGATACCATGATCCTGTATTACCTCATCCAGTCCTTTTTCGCCCAGATGGACAATACCGGGCGCATCGCCGAGGAATTAAGCTCCCATATAAGGGCCGGCACGTTTTCCAAATTCCTGGTGCTGCCCGTCAGGATACAGGCGTACCTGTCCGCCCAGTCCCTGGGCAGCGCCGCCTATATGGTATTCTTCAGCCTGGCGGCAAGCGCCCTGTGCCTTATTGCCTTTCCCATAAGGCCCGAATGGGCTGCGCGTCCCCTGGATCTATTGGAAGCGGCGGCGCTGCTCGTGCTGGGCCGCGTGTTCCTGTCCCAGTTCCATTTTTTCCTGGGGATTTTGACCTTCAAGTATCAGGATATCTGGCTTTTCCTGATGATCAAAAGCAATGTGCTGGCTTTTCTTACGGGCACGCTGGTACCCCTCACGCTTATGCCGGAAGCTGTTATGCTTGTAATGCGCCTGACGCCCTTTTACCATGCAGCCCACCTGCCCGCCATGCTGCTATTGGGCCGGGGCGGCGGTGAAGCGCCCACCGGCATGCTGGTCATCACCTTATGGATCGCGCTTTTCGCTTTCCTCAACAAACAAACCTACGCGCACCTGCGCACGCGCTATGATGGAGTGGGCATATGAAACGGAACTTGAAATTGATTCTCACGCTGGCTAAGCTTCGCCTGAGCCACTTGATGGTCTTCCGGCTGTCATTCTTCGGCGCGTTCTTTGTGGATGGCAGCCTGTTTGCGGTGCAATTGCTCCTCTTTGACGTTCTCTACGGCCAGGTAGCCTCCATCGGCGGCTGGCAGCGGGGGGAAATGACCATCTTCATCGGTACCTTCTCCCTGGTGAACGCCATCAATATGTGCACCTTCTTCTTCGGGCTGATCACCATCCCCGAAAAAATACGCACAGGCGCGCTGGACCATTATCTCACCAAGCCGTCCAATACGCTTGTACGCCTGTCCTTTGAGCAGATGAACCCCGGTTCCCTGCCGCTGATCGCCATGAGCCTGATCATCATCGCAAGGGGCGTATCGCTGCTGTCCGCGCCGCCTGACGTCGCGGCTGTTGCCGGATATATTGTTTTGGTGCTGCTGATGACGCTTTTATGGTATGATCTGATGCTGCTTTTGCGCACCGTTCCCTTTTTCGTGATGTCTGCCGCCACCGCGCACCAGATAGAGGATTCCCTGATCGAGTTGAGCATGAAGGTTCCGGGTGTGGTTTTCGAAGGGATATGGAAAATCCTTTTCCAGGTAGTATTGCCCTATGGGCTCATGGCTACGCTGCCTACCCAGATGCTTACCGGCACGCTTACGGCTCCCGGCCTTATGTGGGGCTGCGGCGTGGCCGTCATGTTTACCTTCCTTGCCCTGCGGCTGTGGAGGTTCGGCCTGTCCCGCTACAAGAGCGCCAGTAGCTGAAACAGGGAAAACGCGGAGGAAACAGGCGAGGAGGATGCCTTTTGAAAAAGGCG
>JAEWWY010000299.1 GCA_023458835.1 Bacillota bacterium | reverse complement strand
CCCCCGGTTCCGGTTTGCGAAAGGGGCAGGGATATTGAAGCGCAAAACGAAGGGAGCACTGCAAAGCTACGCGATGCTGCTGCCCAACCTGATCCTGTTTCTTGTGATTTCCGTCTATCCCGTCATCTGGGCGCTGCAGTATATGCTCTACGAATTTGACGGCATCAATGCCAAAAAGTTCGTGGGCCTTGCCAATTTTGTGCGGGTGTTCACCCGCGACCCGACCTTTTGGAAATCGGTGGTCAACACCTTTACCTATGCCGGGGGCAAGATCCTGATCATTGTCCCGCTGGCCCTTGCCATCGCGCTGCTGATCAACCGGCCCAGGCGGCGCTATGCCGCCATCCAGGCCGTTGTATTCAGCCCCACCATCATGTCCTCGGCGGTGATGGCGCTGGTTTTTTACCTGCTGTTCAATGTATACAACGGCGAAATCAACCGGCTGCTGCTGTCCGCCGGGATCATCGCAAAGCCCATCAATTGGCTGGGCCGCGAGCATGCCATGAAAACCGTCGTCATGGTGGCGGTCTGGGGAGGCGTCGGGAATTATATGGTCTACTTCCTGGCGGGCCTGCAGCAGATTGCCCCGGACATGTATGAAAGCGCCGAGATCGACGGCGTCACCCCCTGGGCAAAGCTGTTTCGGATCACGCTGCCCCTGCTTGGCCCGGTGCTCAAGACCATTCTCATGCTGGCGATCATCCATGCCTTTCAGGATATGGCCAGCATCATGGTGCTCACCGACGGCGGCCCCTTCCATGCCACAAAGGTCATGTTCCTGCATATATATCAGCTCTACTATCCCACCTCCGATTCGATGACCTTCCGCCCCCAGTACGGCTATGGCGCGGCCGTCAGCATCGTCGCCGCCTCCATCGTGGGCATTATCACAACGCTGTACATGCGCATTGCCAGGAAACTGGATGATATTTATTAAGGGAGGGCTGTTTGGTGCGCGCAAAGCCGTTTAAAATCGCCCGGCTGCCCGGGCAGATCCTCAAGTGGGCATTCCTTGCCGCCATCCTCCTGTTTACGGTATATCCTGTGCTGTACGCGCTGCTGGGCTCGTTCAAAACCAATTTTGAATTGACGCTGGGCGGCCATATGCTGCCGGTGAAGTGGATGCTTTCCAATTATGCCGATGCTTTTACCAAGGGGAATTTCGGCCAGTACACCCTCAATTCCGTGCTGGTCTCCGGTATCGTGACCATGCTGGCGCTTACGACGGCTTCGCTGGCGGGGTACGTCTTTGCGCGGCGCGAGTTTCCGGGCAAGCGGCTCATCATGAGCCTGTATATGGCATTCATGTTCATCACGCTGGGCTCGGTCACCCTCTACCCGCTGTATATGCTGCTGGGCAAGGCGGGCCTGACAAAGAACATACTGGGCATGGCGCTGGTCATGACCGGCGGCCAGGCGGCCAACGTGTTCCTGATCAACGGATTCATCCGCTCCGTGCCCCGGGAATTGGACGAGGCCGCCTGCATCGACGGCTGCACGCCGTTTCAGGTGTTCTACATCATGATTCTGCCCATGATCCGCCCGATCCTGGCGGTGGTACTGCTGTTTTCCTTCCGCTCCTCCTGGAACGACTACCTGACGCCGCTGATCATGACCATCGGCGCCCCCAGGCTGCGCACCCTGACAGTGGCCGTCGTACAGCTCAAATACTCCGCCAACGCGGCGGCCGAATGGCACATCATGCTGGCGGGCGCTTCGATCGCCCTGGTCCCGGTTCTGATTATTTATGCCTTTACGCACAAGCAGTTTATCGCCGGGCTTACGGCCGGTGCGGTCAAGGGCTGAGGGGGATAATAAATATGAAGCAATTCACGCAGGCGCAGGCTGCTCATTTCCGCGAAAAACTGACGCAGGACCCCGGCATTTTGACTGTGCTGGACGCTGCCATCCGGCCTGTCCGGGCCAACTACCGCATCCAGACCACCGGCAGGGCGACATGGGGCGGCTTTTTTGCCTGCCCGAAGCATTCGGTCAATTTGACGTTTGACATCGCGGACCCGCTGCATTACCGCTGCCCTGTGGACGGGGAAGCATTCACCGGCGCCCCCTATGAAGGCGCGTGGTGGCGGCTTTTGAACGGCAAAAATGAGGAAGCCTGCCGCATGGCGGCGCTGCGCTACCTGCTGCTGGGCGAGGCGGAGGATTTGGAACTGGCCCGCAGGATACTGGTGGATTACGCAGCCCATTATCCCGGGTATGAAACCCATGGCGGGATCCCGTACAACGAGCCGGGGAAGGCGAATGCCCAAACGCTCTGCGACGCGCTGTGGCTCAAAGGCCTGGCCGCCGGCTATGACATCATCAGGGATGAGCTGGATGAAAAGGACCGGGAGCTGATCGAGCGCGACCTGTTCCGCTGCGGCGCGTCCTTCCTGATGGAGCACCGCAGCAACCAGATACACAACCATGAATGCATCGTCAGCTCCGCCGTAGGCATCCTGGGCATCCTCCTTTCGGATGAGGACTATCTGCATTTTGCGCTGGATACGCCCTACGGGCTGAAATATCAGCTTGCGCACGCGGTGCTGCGGGACGGCTTCTGGTTTGAGGGAACGCCCAGCTACCATTTCTTTGCCATGCAGCAGTTTGTCGAGTTTGAGCGGTTCGCCAGGGACAGGGCCGACAGCTTCTTTCGGGACCCCCGCTTTGTACAGGTACTCAAGTTTCCCATCCATCTTACCCAGCCCGATGGCATGCTGCCTACGCTGAACGATGCGGGCAACAATGCCCGGGGCTTTGCCGGGGCGGAATACCTATATGAGCTGGCTTTTGCCCGCACCGGCGACCCTGACTTTGCGCAACTTATGCGCCTTGCCTACCAAAACAAGCCCCGGCTGAACGTGCATGCGTTTTTCGACGGCGTTGACGCGCTGCCGGAGGCCGCGCCGCCCCTTGCGCGGGATTATCACGGGGGCGGCCCGGGGGCTTCGGGGCTTACGGTGATGCACGGGCCGGATGGCCGCTTCCTGCTGGTCAAGCATTCGCCCTACGGCGGCGAGCATGACCATTATGACAGGCTGGGCATACACTTTCTGGGCCTTGGCCGCTACATTGCCCCTGATATCGGCACAACCCAGTATGGCGCGCCGCTGCATTACGCCTACTACAAAAACACGGTCACCCACAACACCGTCTGCATAGACGGCCGGAACCAACCTCCCGCCAACTGCACCGTGCGGGAGTATATACAAAAGGACGGCATGACCGTGCTGGACGCCCAGGTGTGCTGGGACGGAACCTACCAGCCGCTGGATTCTTTCACGATTCCACAGTGGTCCGAGGAGGCGTACCGGGGCGCGGTGATGAGAAGGCATATCACCTGGCATGGAGATTTGTTTATCGATTGCTTTGACGTCCGCCTTCCCGGGGAACGGGATATCGATTGGGTGTTCCATGTGCGCGGTGAGCTGGCCCCGGGGACGGATGCGGCGGACCACGCGGACAGATGGACGGCGGAGGGGGCCGGGCAGTATATCCGCGATGTGAAAAAGCGCGGCGGCAATACGGCCATCGCCCATACGGCATGGCGCATTGCGGGTCATGTACGGCTGGATGTGTATACGCTGGCGCGGGATGTGGAACTGTTCCATGCCCTGGGGCCGGACAATCCGTCGGTTTCGGAGCTTTCCTATCTGATCGAACGCAGGCGCGCGGCCCAGGCGCGGTTTGTCAATGTGATCTGCGCCGCTGAAGAGGGTGCCCCTGTGATACGGTCCGTGGAGGAGGAGAATGGCGGCCTTGTGATATGGCGCGCCGATGGCGGCTGCGTAAGGTATACCTTTCCGGCCGCCCTGGAGCAGGGCTGAGGCCTTCTCCGCCTGAACCGCGCATTGACCCATTTCCGGATATATGATACCATCTGAGCATATTGGATGAATCTGCATCAGATTTGCGCTTGCAAGTCATATCTTTGAGAGATGGAGAGATGCCGCATGGAT
>JAEWWY010000298.1 GCA_023458835.1 Bacillota bacterium | reverse complement strand
GGGGGGCGGGGACGCTATGACCGTCCATGAAACGCGGCCGGCCAGGCTATCCTGGATCACCGTCTTTCGGAAGAAATGGCAGTTGCACCTGTTTATGCTGCTGCCGGTCGCCTATATCCTGATATTTGCGTACTATCCTATGATGGGCGGGCAGATTGCTTTTAAGGATTTTGTCGCATCCAAGGGCATCTGGGGAAGCCAGTGGGTAGGATGGAAGCATTTTCAGAAGTTTTTTGAATCGTATTACTTTACCCGCGTCGTGGGCAATACGCTGAAAATTTCACTTTACACCATTATTACGGAATTTCCGCTGCCCATTTTATTCGCGCTGACGCTCAATACAATGCGGCAGATGCGGATGAAAAAGTTTGTGCAGACCATCACATATGTACCGCACTTTATTTCCACCGTGGTGCTGGTGGGCCTGGTGATGCAGGTGCTCAGCCCGGTGAACGGGCTGTACGGAAACCTGTACCGCCTGTTCACCAACGGTGTCTACCCAAACGACGTGATCGGCAGGCCTTCGGCCTTCATTCACCTTTATGTATGGTCCGGCGTGTGGCAGAGCCTGGGATGGAGCTCCATCATCTATCTGGCCGCGCTGTCGGGCATCGATCCGGAATTGCATGAGGCGGCGCAGATTGATGGCGCAACGCGCCTAAAGCGCATCCGCCACATCGACCTGCCCGGCATCCTGCCCACGGCGGCCATCCTGCTTATCATGCGGGCGGGATCCATTATGAGCGTAGGCTTCGAGAAGATTTATTTAATGCAGAATAGCCTGAACCTCAGCCAGTCGGAGGTCATCTCCACGTATGTGTATAAGGTTGGCCTGACGGCGGGCAACAGCAACTTCTCCTATGCAACGGCGATTGGCTTGTTTAATTCGCTGATCAACTGCGGGCTGCTGGTGCTGGTAAACCAGGTCACCAGCCGCTTGACGCAAAAGGAAACAAGCTTATTTTGAAAGGGGCGGCTTTATGGTTTCCATGCTGAACAAGGCGGCGGGAGGGCCGCCGCGCATCCGGGCGCCGCTGGAGGACAAGGTGTTTTACGCGGTCAGCTATACGCTGGTGGGCCTTTTTGTGCTCCTGGTGCTGTATCCTATCGTCTTTGTGGTATCCGCCTCCTTCTCTTCGGGGATTGCGGTCACCACAGGCCAGGTGGTGCTGTGGCCGGTGGATGTCAGCCTGGAGGGCTACCGCGCGGTATTCTCCCACAGGCGCATCCTGGGCGGCTTCCGCAATACGGTGCTGTATACCGCGGCGGGTACGCTGATCAACGTTTCCATGACGCTGCTTGCCGCCTATCCCCTGTCCCGCCACGACATGCAATGGCGCAAGGGATACATGTGGCTGTTCGCCTTCACCATGTTCTTTTCGGGCGGCCTGATCCCCACCTACATTCTCATCTCCAAGCTGCGGATGGTCAATACGCTGTGGGCGGTGTTGATTCCTGGCGCCATCAGCGTGTACAATATGATCGTCACCCGTACTTTTATTCAGAGCAACATCCCGCGGGAAATGCTGGAATCCGCGATGATCGACGGCTGCTCGGACGCGCGCTACTTCTTTACCATGGTGCTGCCTTTGTCCCGGGCGGTGATTGCGGTCATCACCCTGTTTTACGCCGTGGGCCACTGGAACTCGTACTTCAGCGCCATGATTTATCTCAATGATCTGGAGCTGCAGCCGCTGCAATTGATCCTGCGGGATATCCTGATCAAAAACCAGATCAACAGCAACGAATTCAAGAAGGCCACCGACCTGATGACCGAACGCCAGAACCTGGCGGACCAGCTCAAGTATGCGCTGATCGTTATTTCCAGCGTGCCGATCATCATGGTCTACCCGTTTGTGCAACGTTACTTTATTCAAGGGGTCATGATTGGCTCCATCAAGGGGTGAAAGCATGCTGTACAAGTACGAAACACACCTGCACACAAGTGAAGTCAGCGCCTGCGCGGTTAGCGGCGCCAGGGAGATGGTCCGCGCTTTTTGGAAGGCCGGGTATGCCGGCATCGTGGTGACCGACCATTTTATCACGGAGCGGCGCGATATCGCCGCCGGCTGGACATGGGAGCAGAAGATGCGCTTCCTGCACAGCGGCTATGCGCTGGCCGCCGCCGAGGGGGAACGGCTGGGCATCAGGGTTTTCTTCGGCTGGGAGATGCCGGGCCCCCGCGGGGAGGATTACCTGACCTATAACCTGCCGTTAGAATTCCTGCTGAACCATCCGGAGATTGAAGGGATGGAGCTTTGCGATTACAGCCGGCTGGTGCGCGCGTCCGGCGGGCTTCTGGTGCGGGCGCATCCCTTTAGGCAGTGTTCCTATATCCCGCCCAACCCCACGGTGGATGAAAAGCTCATCGACGGCGTTGAGGTGAACAACGGCGAGCGCGACGACCCCGAACAGAACAACGGCCAGGCGTGGGCCTGGGCGCTTGCGCACCCGGAGCTTATCCGCACAGCCGGTACGGATATTCACGATGTGCGGTATGCCGGGCTGTCCGGCATGGCCTTTGCGGGGCATTTTGCAACCATGGAACAAATGGCGCAGGCAATGCGCCGCCATGAGGGCTTGCCGATTGTGGAAGGAAAAATCCTGGACCGGGCCGGAAACCCGCCGGATGCGGCGTGCGCGGCAGAAGGAGGCACTTATGCGTAAAATCAAAATCGCTGTCATTGGTGCGGGAAGCACCTATTCCCCGGAGCTGGTGAGCGGGCTGATCGGCCATCGGGACGCTTTGGAACTGGGGTCCATCTATTTTATGGACATCGATGAAAAGAAGAATCAGACCGTATCCGGCCTTTCCCGGCGCATGCTTCAAAACGCCGGCATGGGCCATGTGCGAACCGTTTTGACGGCAGACGTCCATGAGGCGGTGGATGGCGCGGATTATGTGTTGACGCAGATCCGGGTTGGCGGGCTGGAGGCCCGCATCCGGGACGAGACCATCCCGCTGCGCTACGGGCTTCTGGGCCAGGAGACTACGGGAGCCGGCGGCTTCATGAAGGGCATGCGCACCATCCCTGTGATGATGAACATTGCCCGTGCCATGGAACGCAGCGCCCCGGAGGCGTTCCTGATCAACTTCACGAACCCTTCCGGGCTGATTACGGAGATGCTTCTGAATTATACCAAGGTCAAGGCCATCGGCCTGTGCAACTGCCCGATCAATATGATCGCCCACATGAAATCGTTTCTTCACGCAGGGGATGATTTCGATTATGATTTCCTGGGGCTCAACCACCTCAGCTTCCTGACCGCCGCGTACGTGGACGGCATCGATAAGCTGGGAGAATTGCTGCGCCTGAAGCTTTCGGAGTCCGGCTTGGGAGAATTGCTGGACGCCGGCTATGACGATGCCCTGCTCAGCGTGATCCGCGCCATACCGTGCAGCTACCTGCAATATTACTATTTCCGCCGTGACCGTGTGGACAAGTGCATCTATGCGGGGCAGACGCGGGGCGAAGCCTGCCTGGATATTGAGCGGGACCTGCTGGCCCAGTATGCCGACCCGTCGCTTGCGGTCAAGCCGGCCGGGCTGGAAAAGCGCGGCGGCGCCCGCTATTCCGAGGCGGCCATCGCATTGATCGACGCCATCGAAAACGATCTGAACAACATTCAAACCGTGGATGTGCAAAACAGCGGCGCGCTGCCCTTCCTGAAGGACGGCGATGTGGTGGAGATCAAGTGCCGCGTCGGGAAGCATGGCGCTACGCCCGTGGCCCCCCGCCATTTTGACAACGACCACATCATTGGGCTGATACAGGCGGTAAAGGCCTATGAACGGCTGGCGGCCAAAGCCGGCGTGGAGGGCAGCTATGATGCGGCGCTGGCCGCGCTTTTGACGCATCCGCTGATCGGCGATCTGCGCCCCGCCAAGGCGGTTCTGGACGCGATGCTCAAAGCCAACGCGGCCTATCTGCCGCAGTTTTTCAAATAATGGCCCGCAGGAGGAACACCGATGGGATGGGATGATAAACGCTTTTTGCTGGGCATCGACGCGGGGGCTACCAAGACGCATTACGCGCTGTATGACCGCAGGGAGCGGACACTGGAGGTCTTGACAGGCGGCCCGGCCAACCATGAATCATTGGCGGGCGGCTTTGCGGA
>JAEWWY010000297.1 GCA_023458835.1 Bacillota bacterium | reverse complement strand
CGCCTACGCCGTAACCTGGAAATGTAGTATACTGCATCAGCAAAGATACAAAGCCCCGGCGGAGGAGCAATCCCCGCCGGGGTTTTTTGCGCCGCCATACGGGATGTGCTCTACAAAGTGACCGATGAGGCCAATGCATGGTATAATGCTGTTAAGCAGGCAGCCACGTTCAGGCCTGATTCATGGCCGCGCCCATTTCATGGGGGGAGGGATGGGGATGGTGCAGCTCTCAGTCCTGGCGGACGACTTTACCGGCGCAATGGATACCGGTGTGCAGTTTGCCAAGCTCGGCATCAAAACCCTTGTAGGTACGGACATCAGCGCCTTGCTGACAAACGCCGGGGATGTCCAGGTGCTGGCGGTGGATACGGAAACACGCCATATGCCCCCTGCCCAGGCATACCAGACAGTCTACCGCCAGGCGGGCGCCTGCCGTCAGGCCGGGATCCCCTACCTATACAAAAAGACAGATTCCGCTCTCCGGGGAAATGCGGGAGCCGAGCTGGCGGCAGCTCTGCAGGCATGGGGCTGGGCCTCTCTTCCCTTCGTGCCGGCCTATCCGCAAACGGGGCGGACCACAAAAAACGGCATCCATTATATCAGCGGCATACCGGTGGCGGAAAGCGCCTTTGGAAAAGATTCCTTTTCCCCGGTCCTCTGCTCGGACGTCGTTTGCTGGCTTGCGCGGCAAAGCGGTGTGCCGGTGATCAATGCTGGTGGCAAGGAGCCTTGTTCACCTTTCATTGAGGTATATGACGCGGAAACAGAGGCTGATCTTAAGCGGATTGCGGTGTCTTTGAAGGATGCCGGAAGGCTCGGAGTGATGGCGGGCTGCGCTGGGCTGGCTTCCGTGCTGCCGGATATGCTGCCATTGATCCGGGGAAAGGTGGAAGCGCTAAGCAGCACGGGAAGGCTTACCGTGCTGTGCGGTAGCATGCATCCTGCCACCAAAGAGCAGATCCGCCATGCGGCGGATAGGGGATTCCGCCATATCCGGCTAACACCGGCACAAAAGCTGGGAAGGGAAGGCCGGGATACTTTGGAGCACCGGGCGTTCATTTCTCTTTTGACAAGGCTGTGCCAGGAAGCGGCCCCAGTGATTATCGACGCCAATGATGAGCATGGCGAAACGATGGCTTATGCCAGGGCGGAGGGCTTGGCGTTATCCGATGTACGCAGAGACATTTCCTCCTCTATGGGTCATCTGGGCAGGGAACTGCTGCTGGCCGGGATGGACAGAACGCTGCTCATCACCGGCGGCGATACGCTGATGGGGTTTATGGCCGCATGGGGAAGGGGTTCCCTCCGCCCGGTATGCGAGCTGATGCCGGGGATAGTGCGCGCCCTATTTGAGATAGACGGGAAGAGCTATGACATCATCACCAAATCCGGGGGGTTTGGTGAAAAGAGCCTGTTTACAGATATAGCGGAACAACCTTGATATTCCCGTGATTCCCGCCTCTGCGGTGTGGGCCGGGAGGTGCGCTGCCGGGCTATCCCGCAGGCGCATGCCGGAGTTCCTTCAATCAGATCCCGCCGGGGGGAAGCGAAACGCTGCATGCCGTGCTCAAAGAAAATCAGGCGAAGGGGTATGAAATAGGATGTTTAAACCCATTTTAGGAATTACCATGGGCGACCCGGCCGGCATCGGGCCGGAGATCACCGTCAAGGCGCTTGCCGATCCGAAAATCTACGAAACCTGCAGGCCGCTGATCATCGGCGACGCATGCGTGATGGAGGCGGCGGCGGAAATTGTAGGCCGGAAGGACTTAAGCATCCGTGTGGTTCATGACGTAAGGGACGCGGCGTTCATTTACGGGACCATTGATGTTTACGATATGGGCCTTGTGGATATGAAAAGGCTCATCTTGGGCAAGGTATCGGAAATGACCGGGGATGCCGCATTTCAATACGTGAAGCAGGTAATCGGCCTGGCGCTTGCGGGAGAAGTGGATGCTACCGTGACCAATGCCATCAACAAGGAAGCCATCAATCTGGCGGGGCACCACTATTCCGGGCACACGGAAATCTACGCGGATTTGACAGGCGTAAAAAAATACACCATGCTGCTGGCGTTTCAAAGCCTGCGGGTGGTGCATGTATCCACGCATGTATCCATGAAGCAGGCCATTGAAATGGTGAAAAAGGAGCGCATTCTGGAAGTGATCCATATCGCTGCCAAGGCGCTGAAAGATATGGGGATCGAGAACCCGAAAATCGGCGTTGCCGGTTTGAATCCCCACTGCGGGGAAGGCGGCCTGTTCGGTGCGGAGGATGCGGACGAAATTCTCCCGGCTGTTTTGGCGGCTAAGGCGGAGGGCATTCTGGCGGAGGGGCCCATCCCGGCGGATACGGTCTTTTCGAAGGCGCGGGGGGGCTGGTACGACGTGGTGGTGGCCATGTATCACGACCAGGGGCATATCCCTTTGAAGGTGCTGGGTTTTGTATATGACCCGTCTGAACGCAAGTGGCAAGCCGTGGAGGGTGTGAATATTACCTTGGGGCTGCCTATTATCCGCACCTCGGTGGACCATGGTACAGCCTTTGACCAGGCCGGGTTGGGGGTGGCCAACGAATTGAGCCTGAAAAACGCCGTGGCCTACGCCGTCCGGTTCGCGGAAAATGCCCGCAGGGAAGCGGCAGTCAGACCCTAGAAGGCGCCGCTTCCGGTTTCCCCTTTTGCTTGGCAATTGTTTACCCCGGCGGAGAAAGAACTCCCGCCGGGGTTTTTACGCTCCGAACATGCTCAGTTGCCTGGACTGTTTTGCAAACATCGCCCTGTTGATGTCGGGGAAACGATAGGCAAGGTTCAGGCGGATGCATTCCTTGACAAAAATCTTTTCGAGTTCTTTTGCCTTCAAGCTTGGACACATATAGTCAAGCCCGAAGGCTTGCGCATATTTTGTTTTCACACCGGGAAAATCCCTGTCCAGCGCCTGATAAAAATACTCCCGGTTGCCGGTGCGAAGCGTCATGCCAAAATGGCATACAATGAACTGGCCACCGCATTCCCTGGTGCGGCGCACAATGGACAATATGTTCTCCTCCGTATCCGTTAAGAAGGGAAGTACCGGGTTGAGCCATACGCCCGTGAACACCCCGGCCGCCGACAGCGCTTCCAGCGCCTCAAAGCGCCTGGAGGTGGGGGAGGCGTTTGGCTCCAGCGCAAGGCTGAGCGCATCCTCCGCGCAGGTGATGGAGAAGCAGGCCCGGACCGGTGCGGCGCGCTGAATATCCAAAAGCACGTCTTTATCTCTTGCGGCCAGAGATGACTTGGTAGTGAATCCCGCGCCAAAGCCATACTGCTTCAAAAGCAAAAAGGCGCCGCGGGTGACTTCCAAATCCTTCTCATAGGGGTTGTAGGGATCACTCATGGCGCCGGTGGACACGAGACCGGGTTTTCGCTTGCGGCGAAGTTCCTCCCGCAGCATGGGCAAGGCATCCTCTTTCACCCTGACCTGGTCGAACCTGTCCAGTTGATAGCATACCGAGCGGGAGTCACAATATACACAGCCGTGGCTGCATCCCCTGAACAGGTTCAAATTGTAGTCGCTGTGAAAAAAATCATCCGTTGCGTGAAGGGGAGTCAACAACTGTTTAGCTTGCACCGTTTCCATTTTGCTCCCCCCTCTCAGACATTATAGAACGCTTGTTCGCAAATGTCAATGTGGGTCCGTATGCCATGGATATTGATTATTCGTATCGAAACGGCGTATAATAGCAAAGCGGTTCCTAAGCCGCGAAAAGGAGCAGGTGACTGTATGCAGACGCCCCACATCCGGGATTATCAAGGCAAGCGGGTGCACATGATCGGCATCGGCGGCTCCAGCATGTCGGGGCTTGCCCAAATGCTGCTGGAGAAAGGGTATTTGGTCTCCGGCTCGGACAATGTACGCAGCCACAGCGTGGAAAAGCTGGAGGCCATGGGCATCCCTGTGGCAGTAGGCCACCTAAAGGAAAACGTGCATGGGGCCGATATGGCGGTGTATTCCGCCGCCATCCTGCCGGACAATCCGGAGCGGCTGGAGCTTAAGCGCCTGATGATCCCTAACATGGAGCGGGCGATGCTGCTGGGGCAACTGATGGAAGGCTATCCTGTCGCCGTCGGCATCAGCGGCACCCATGGCAAGACCACCACCACTGCTATGCTTTCCCAGATTTTGATGGAAGGTGGTCTGGATCCTACCATTCACATCGGCGGCCGCCTGGACGCGGTAGGCGGCAGCACCCGCATCGGCACGGGGGAGGCTTTTGTCGCGGAGGCCTGCGAATTCAGCGGAAGCTTTTTGCATATGCGCCCCACCATCGCGGTGGTGCTGAACATTGAGGAAGACCATCTGGATTATTACCGGGATATCGACGACATTCAGGACGCCTTTGGAAAATATCTGGCCCTGCTGCCGGAAAGCGGCCTGGCCATCGGCTGGGGCGATGATTTTCGGATAGCGAGGCTGTTTGAAGGCTTTTCCAGGGAAACGCAAACCTTTGGCCTTGGCGCTGAGAACGATTGGCAGCCGGCCGGGCTGAACTATGATATCCAGGGCCGGGGCAAGTTTGATCTGATCTATAAGGGCAAAAAGCTATGCCATGTGAATATGGCCGTACCCGGAAACTTTAATGTGCTCAATGGCCTGGCAGCTCTGGCCTGCGCCCACCGCCTTGGAGCGGATATGGAGAAAGCGGCTGCTTCCCTGGGCCGCTTTTCCGGGGCGCACCGCCGCTTTGAACTGACCGGCATCGTGCAGGGCGTGAAGCTTTACCACGATTACGGCCATAATCCCACCGAAATGCGCAACGCCCTGTCCGTTGCCAAACTCCAGCCCCACAACCGCCTGTGGGCGGTGATGCAGCCACATACCTACAGCCGGGTAAAACGGCTGTTCAACGATTACCTCACCTGTACCGGCGAGGCCGACATCACGCTGGTGACGGACATTTATGCCGCCAGGGAAAAGGACCCCGGCGATATCCATGCCTCTATGGTGGTAAACGGCATGCGGGATCACGGGATCAATGCCTACCTGACGCCAACCTTCAACGACACAGAGGACTACCTGCGCTCCCACTGGCAGCCCGGCGATCTGGTAATCACCATGGGCTGCGGCAACATCAATTTACTCAACGAGCAGATTGAGAAGAATGAGCGGAAGGGGCAATAGGCCCATTTAGTGCCAGAAGATAGAGCTTGTGTTCTCCGTTTCCTCCGGCGGCGCTGTGCTGCCGGGGGCTTTGTTTTGCGTATCTGCGCCGAACAGGAAACCAAACATGTCATTGAGGATGTTCCCGGTGGATGGCGATCTTGCCTGGGCCACCTGCACGCTCTGCACGCCCTCCAGCAGGATGCCGTTGATCAGCAGCTCCGCGTGCACAGGGATCACCCGGTATGTGTAGGTCACTCCGGGGACCGCCCTGGTATCCGCATAGTAAAGAGTTTCCCCGGAGGAGCCCCACAATTCCGTCAGCACAAAGGATTCGCCCACGGCGTCCCGCTGGATGCGGTAGACGGCATAATCCGCCGGCTGGATTACAAGCAGCGGGTTGCCGTTTTCGTTGTGGGTCACATAAAAGCTGTTGGGTGTCCGAGGGGGATTCCAGATATCGCTTCGTTTGGTGGGATGGTTGGAGGCTGTGAACACCTCGGAAAAGCGGTAGGCCTTGGGGGTGATATCCGCCGCCAGCATGGCCTCTCCCCGCCATTCCACCGATTTTTTGTCCAGCTCCAGGGAAACGATCCCGCCCGGCTTATCGAACTGGGGTTTGGAGCGGCCCTGATATACCGAACGGAAAAAGTTGCGGCTCAAGGTGGCGGTATTGTCGCCGCCGGAGATGGAGCCGGAGATGCGGTGTTTGCTGTCCGGGTTGTCAAACCCCATCCATACGGCTGTAGTGATCTCGGTGTTGTAGGTTGCCATCCAGATATCCCTTGTGCCGCCGCCCTGCATGTTCACGGTGCCTGTCTTGCCGGCTACCGGCGTGCCCGCGCCGGAAAGCTTGGCACCTGTCCCGGAGGATGTGACAGTTTGCAGCAGGCTGGTCATCAGGTAGGCGTTTTGCACCGACAGCACCCGCTGGGGATCGGGTTTATGCTGATACAAAACCTGATTCTTGTTGTCGGTAATCTTTTCAATAAAGTAAGGCGCGTTGTAATAGCCCTGATTGGCGAATGGGGCATATGCCGCGGCCAGTTGCATGGGGGAAACGCCGTAGGTGAGGGACCCCAGGGCCAGCGAAAGGTTGGAATCCCTTCTATCCAGGGGGATGCCCGTCTTGATCAGGTAGTTGCGGGCCGCCTCCACGCCAATCTGCTGCATGAGCGCTACGGTGGATACGTTGAGGCTGTACTGCAGCGCCGTGCGGACGGTAACGCTGCCATAATACGCATCACCGCTGTTGCGGGGTTTATAGCCGCCAAAATCGGTGGGCTCATCCTTTAAAACGCTGGCAGTGGTATAGCCGAAATACTCCAGCGCGGGGGCGTACACAGCCAAGGGCTTCAAAGCCGAGCCCGGCTGGCGCCTAAGCTGCGTGGCGCGATTCAGGCCCCGGAGCACGGTGTATTCCCGCCCGCCCACAATGGCCCGCACCGCGCCCGTCTTCACATCCAGGCAGGCCATGGCGCTTTGCACCTTGGTGCCGTCGGAAGCGTTGGCGGGGAATATATTGGCTTTATACTGCTCATCGGCAATATTCTGCATCCCCGGATCCAGGGTGGTATCAATGCGGTATCCGCTGCCCAAAAGCGTTTCGGCCGATACGTCCAGCAGATCCTCCGCTTCGCTTAAAACCGCGTCTACAAACCAGCCGTATGCTGTGGCAATGGGCTTGCTCTCCACCAATTGAAGATTCTCGTCAAGCGCCGCCTGGTGGGCCGACGCATCAATCATGCCCTGCTCCAGCATGGTATTGAGGATATAGCGCTGCCTGTTCCGGTTGTTTTCCGGATTCAAGATGGGGTTGTAGGTGGTGGTGGCATTTAGTATGGCCGCCAGGCTGGCAGCCTGTGCCACAGTCAAATCCTGTACATCCTTTCCAAAATATGTCTGGCTGGCGGCCTGCAGGCCGTATGCGCCATTGCCGAAATAAACAAAATTCAGGTACATCTCAAAAATCTGATCCTTGGTAAACCGGCTTTCCAATTGCAGCGCCAGGTATACCTCCTCGGCCTTGCGGGCAATCGTCTTCTTTGCGCTTAAGTGGCTGAGCTTGATCAATTGCTGGGTGATGGTGCTGAACCCCTCCGAGAAGCTCATGGTCTTCAGATTGGCTACCAGCGCGCCGAAGAAGCGCACTGGATCGACGCCGAAATGGCTGTAGAACCGCAGGTCCTCCGCGGCCAAAAAAGCCTGCCGTACATGCACCGGCACATCACCAAGGCGGATGACGGTACGGTTTTCCTTGCCCTGGATGGCGGTAACATAATTGCCCGTGGCATCGTAAATGCTTCCCGTCTGGGCAATGGAGGTGATCTTGTTCACATCCAGTTGCTGCCAGTTTGGCACATCAAGATAGAAGAAGGCAAAAACCAGGGTACCTGCAATCAGTACCGCAATGGCCAGCAGAATGTAACGGAAAATGTGGCGCTTTTTTTTGCCGCCCTTTTCCGAATGCTTTTCTTTTTTGGATGGCTTCATGGCCTCGGCCGCAGCCGCTTTTTCTTCTCCTGCCCCTTCTTTCTTTTCCTGGGCGAAAGCATGCTCTTCCTCCGGTTTGCTGCTTTCCGCCTGGGAAGGGGATACCGCTTTTACGTCAGCCGTTTTTTTCTTGCTGGGACGCATTTTTTTCTTTTCTTCCGCTTTCACCGAACAAGCCGCCTTTCACATGCTGATGCCTGTGCATATCCTGCCCGTTCCAATAAAAATACACACTGGAAAATCAACGCCAGAATGTACCGTTTACAAGCATTCATTCATTCTGTATACTGTTATCTGTACAAAATGTGCAACAGAAAGGGGTGGGAAATGTGAAAAATAGGAGCAAGATTTCGATGTTGCTGTTTTCAGCGATGATCGCGACTGCGCTGGGCCTGTTTGCTTCGCAGCAGTTCAAGCGCCCGGCGGCCATCACCTATCCCGCCTTTTTGGAACAGGTGGAGCAAGGCAAGGTCCATACCGTCATTTTAAAGGACGCGGCCGATATGACGGTGATCTTTGCGGACGGCTCCAAGGCACAGACGCCCAATCCGCGGGATGACGCATTGAAAAGCACGCTGCTCAAATCCGGCGTTGCAGTGGAAGAAGAGACCGTAGGCCAGCTCGGCACGGTGCTCGGCGCCGGGATGCTGGTGCTGGTGCTGATTATATTAATGCGCTCCCGGACCAAAGGGGCTACGGGGCTGGCCAAATACGCCGCCATTGAGGAAAGCCGTGAAATCCCTTCCGTTACATTCAAAAACGTGGCTGCCAATGACGAAGCGCTGCGCAGCATGCGCGATCTGGTAGACTTCATCAAGACGCCTGAATACTTTGCCAAATATGGCGCCAGAATTCCCCGCGGGGTGCTTCTGTACGGCCCGCCGGGCACCGGCAAGACGCTGATGGCAAGGGCACTGGCAGGGGAAGCGGGCGTGCCCTTCTTTGCCGTCAGCGGCGCGGACTTTGTGCAGGTCTATGTGGGCGTAGGTGCCAGCCGCATCCGCCCCCTGTTCCAAAAGGCGCGCAAGGCGGGGCGCGGCGTGATCTTTATTGACGAGATCGATGCCATCGGCAAGCAGCGCGACAATGGCAACGACGAGCGGGAGCAGACGCTGAACGCGCTGCTTACCGAGATGTCCGGCTTTTCGGATAAGGAAGGCATCGTTGTGCTGGCTGCCACCAACCGGCCCGATACCCTGGACGAGGCGCTGCTTCGGGCCGGCCGTTTCGACCGGCAGATTGAGGTGCCTCTTCCCGGACTCAGCGAACGGCTGCAAATATTGAAGGTGCATGCCAAAGACAAACCCATGGCGGAAGACGTGTCCTTCCAGGATATTGCGGCACAAACCGCCATGTTTTCAGGGGCCAGGCTGGAAAGCGTGCTCAATGAGGCCGCTATTCATGCGGCCCGGCGTCAGGCGGAAGCCATCTGCAAGGAAGACATTGACTATGCCTTCAACGCAGCTTTGGTGGGCGAGGAAAAGAACAACAGGGAGACGAAGGAGAAGGAGCGGAAGATTACCGCCGTTCACGAGGCGGGCCATGCACTGGCCACCCTGGTGCTTCTGCCCGAGAACAAATTAAGCCGCGTATCCATCATTCCCTCCACCAAGGGCGCGGCTGGGTACAGCATGTCCATCGCCCCGGAAAAGATGTTCCACACAAGGCAGGAACTGCTTCACCATATGGCGGTGGCACTGGCGGGCCGGGCGGCGGAGGAGCTGGCCTTCGGGCCCAACGATGTCACCACAGGCGCGGCCAATGACCTGCAAAAGGCGGCTGATATCGCAGAGCGCATGGCGTCGGAATGGGGCATGGGCCCGGATTCCGGCAAGCCCTTTGAAATGCTGCTGGCCGGCAAGGACCAAAGGCAATCAGGCGCGCTGAACCTGCTGGAGCAGGCCTACCATCTGGCGACGGAGGTATTGCTCTGCCACAGGGAAGCCTGGAATGCCATGTGGGAAAAGCTTCTTAAAAAGGAAGCCCTCACAGGGGAAGAAGCGGCGGCCTGCCTGGATATGTAGCTGCAGTATGCCGGAAAAGCTGGCATGCCAAGTGTAACCCCCGGATATACCGGGGGTTACACAGACCATCGACAAACCCCCGGGAGGTATCGGAGGGCCGAAGCCCTCTGATTGCAGATCGAAAATCAGCGACATGTGCGGTGATTTTCGCAGGAATTTCGCAGAAATTCCTACCTTGCCCGAGCAAACGGCCGTAAAAACCGAAGGTTTTTACAGTGCGGCGAGGGAAAAAGCTCAACAAAGTGGCTTTGCCACTTTGTTGACACGCTGTG
>JAEWWY010000296.1 GCA_023458835.1 Bacillota bacterium | reverse complement strand
CTATTATGTCACCAATCGGCAGTGCAAAGCTACCGGACAAATTCGGCAGGGTGTTCCTATACAAATATACACCAACGAACCCCGTAAATGTCGATCAGATCAACCATTAGCGCACTGAAATCGCAAGGGCTTAACGGATAAAGAATTTTGGCGCCATCCTTGAGTGCATGATATGCTTTATGAACCAGCTCTTCTTTGCCTTCCCCGAAATGCAGGCAGAATTGCATGGTAGTACCTGTAATGCGCTCTTCGTCCTTAAGTGCTTCTGATACTGCCAATATCTGCCCGTATACATTCAGTTCGGCGTGCATAAAGGTTCCGTCAGCGTGAGGATAACTTGCCACCAGCTTGGCATCAAAGGCTTTTTGATATAGCGCTATGGCTTTATCACTGCCTTTTACATATGTCTGCATCATTGATCTATGCATCTTTGTTATACCTCCATTATATTAAGAATTTACTTGAGCCCATAGATGGATTTCAGCAGGGAGATACCGGTCTTGGTCTTAAAAACGCTCTCCATCATATTACGGATATTTGCTTGTGAAAAATTGTTTTCGTCCGCATTTACAAGGTAATCAGCCTCTATCAAAATCTGATAATCCATTCCCGTAATATCTTTCAACGTATGATGGTGCCCAATCAAAAAGCGGACACGTTCAATGAGTTCACCGGGATAACCGGAGTCCCTGAGAAATTCTGCGGCTAAAACAGCACCTTCCATTTCTTGATAGGGACCGTCGGCGCTCCCGTACTTTTGGAGGCATAGGGGGATGGCAATGTCGTGCAGGAGCGCAGCCACTTCAAGCGTTGCCTGCGTTTTGCCATCCAGCCGCTCACATTCCCCAATGGTTTTTGCATAAGCATATACCTTCATAAAATGATTGATGCCATGAAGGTTTCCGTTGGCATATTGAATCATCCTTGTTGCAATTTCTGATACATGCATCTTTTTGCCTCCTCATTCTTCCGCCCATATGGCCTCCTGCTTGATGGGGGGACAATCCTCAACCAAGTAATACTGAAAAATATGGAGCTTTTCTTTCTAAATGCTGTTCTCCATACCTGCTGATTTTATGAACTCTGCCGTCCGTTAGCTCATATGATATTTTATTCATTTCTTTCTCTGAACTACCATAGGAATACCAACTCCATTTTACCATTTTTGACTGATTAATACAAAATTCTTTTTCTGTATTAATTATCCCTAATGGTTCAAAAACAATTAAACATTACCACTCATCAAAGATAATCTCTAATACATCATCTTGATAGAAGTAATGCTTGATTCTGTGAAAATTATCTCCTGGCCTTCCGAACCAGTCTCCGTAGAAACAAAGAGAGCCTCCCTGCTTTTTTATTTTGAATGAATTTGTACCCTCATTTTTTGTCATTGGCCTTAGTATACTTTTCACTATATTGCTTGCCTCATGTAAGGCTTCCAAATAACATCCTCTTAACTTTATCTGCTTCCCGTCTGACTCCATTTTCAATGAATATTCATCCTTGTTGTTTACTGTAACAGTTCCCATAGAATCCCCACCAAGCAAAACCGAGCATGGAGTCACTGGTCCATATCCATACTCACACTCCAGGTATATTTCTCTTTTGCATTCTGGGCAAAATAAAATAAAATTTGTACGAGGCGTATATGAAACATTGCAGTCACAATACCTACACTCAATGATCTGTATACTCATTTTTTTTCTCCGGCCGTCTGTTCGACAAATTCAAATTTGCATCATTGCCTTTTTAGATTAAGCCCATCTCTAAGAGGGCATAATAAATCCCATCGTGATTATTATCATAGGTATGTGTTTTAAATCTCTTTTTAAGCTCATTAGGGGCATTTCCCATGAGAAATCCATGTCCAACTGCTTCTAACATTTCAACATCATTGTAATTGTCACCGAAAGCAATCGCATTTTTTATGTCCATATTCCAGCGCGAACATAGCGTATTGATAGCAGTCGCTTTTGTTATACCACTTTCCATTACTTCCAGTAAAGTGTCAGAAGATTTTGCAATAGAATAATCCGGGAAAGCCTTTTTCATTTTTTCTTCTGTTTCAAGTATTTTCTTTGGATCACAGATGCACAGAATTTTATTGACCTTATCATCTGTTATGGAATCAATCGAACCTTGTGCGGCCTTTGCCTTCACTATTGTTTCTTCTCTAATTATTCTTGGATCGTTTTTATCTTTTACAATCCATTCATCAAGAGAATATACACACCAAGCCATATCGAAATGATTATTTTCAATAAACTCTATCATCTCTTTTGCATTTGATTTATCCATTCCTTTGTTGAAAAGTATATTTCTGTTTTCATCTAAAATCAATGCGCCGCTATATGAGATAATAGGGCATTTGAAGTCATATTCATTGAGGATTGGATAAATACCCGACGGGCTTCGTGCGGATATAATTACAAACGGAATATCCCTTTTCTTGAGTTCTTTAATGGCTTTTTCAGTGAGCGCAGTGATTTGGCGTTCTGAATTTAATAAAGTGCCATCCACATCACTAAAAACAATCTTATCCATAAAACTGTTCCCCCTCACAAGCTCCTGTTTGTACTTGCGATTATAGCATACCGGGATGCACAGGTGAAGGGGAGCAAATTGTTTGCACACTATAATCCTCAGTCTCGCTGCGCCCGACGGCGCTTTTCAAAAGAAGCCTATAGGAGGCGTTGCCCCCATCATTTGTTTCGCCAGCCTTCTCCACCCGCGTCAGCGGGAACGAAAAGCGCCGGGGGTCGTCCCGAAGTGGCGCTTGAAGTGGCGGATAAAGCTGCGGCTGTCGGGGATGCCAACCCGTTCGCCGATCTCCCGGACGGAAAGCGAGGTTTCTTTCAACAGCTCGGCCGCGCGCTGCATCCGGATATCGGACAGAAATTGCATCACCGTCATGCCCGTATGCTCTTTGAACAGGCGGCTGAAATACTTGACGTTCAGGTTCAGTTGCCCGGCAATGCGCCCAACCGAGAGGTCTTGGTCATAGGCTCCGGAGATAAAATCCACCGCGTTGACGACATACTGGTTCACGCTGTATGGCTTGCTCCGCTGCGCCACATCATCGGCCAGGCTGCTCAAAAACGCGGCAAACGCGGCACTGACGCCGTCTATGCTTTCCGCCTGGGCCAGCGCGGCCATAGAGGCGGCATGCTGCCGGAGCCGGCCCGGCTTGCTGCCGGCGCCCACATGGTCCAGCGCTACCCCGCAAAGCACGATCAGCGTAGCGCGGTAACGGTGAAACGCTTGCTCGTCACCCTGCTGGACAAGGGAGGCTATAGCGCGGGTTTGCTGGTAAACAGCGCCAAAGGATTGCGTGGCGACCGCGGCGCGAACCATTTGCGCCAAACGGGGAGCAAGCAGGCTGTCCTGGGGCAGATCGGGCGTGTCGTCAAACTGAACGCAGGCCTCTTCCAGAAAATACTTCCGGTTCAGGTTCAGCCTCGCCTTGGAGAAGGCGTCGGCCAGCTCGTCCAGCGCCACAGGCTTGCTGAAGGAGGCGAACAGGTTGATTTCATCGCCAAACCCGCAGCGCAGCGACTCGATGATTTGCCCCAGCTTGGTTTGCAGCGCCTCCGGTGATCCTTCAAAATTGATGACCACCCCCACCACGTCATCACATTCCGGCACGACAAAAGCGATAAGGTCATGCCGGCGTTCCAGCGTTTCTTTGATGACGGCCTTGGCGCGCAGGATTTCACCGGGTTCGGCAGCGGTATCCCGCCCATCCAAGTCAATGCACGCTGCCATAAACCGGCCGTGGGGGAAGCGGATGTCCATATACTCCGACAGCTTATCATGCTCATCCTCATCGACAATTCTGCCCATCAGCAAGTCGGTCAGCAGCTTATCGCGCACGACGTGAGCAGTCTCATCCAAACGGGCGGCATACGTCCGGTTGTCATCCACCAGCCGGCCAAAGTAGAAATTCAAATCCTGCAATCCCAAATCTGATGCCTGGCGGGAATAGTAGCCCGCCAGTTGCATGACCAGCGAACGGAACGTATTGTTAAAGGAGGAGAGCAAAACCGACAGCAAAAAGCCCACGATGAGCGCAAAGGCCACAAACAGCAACGAATCGCGCAGAAAACGTGCCGCCATATCCTTGCAAAAATCCCACTTGTCGATGGCAACCGCCAGGCGCAGACCACTATGGTTCAGGTCGACAGAGGACAGAAAGTAACGGGAAGGCGCCGGGCTGTCATCCCGCCCACCCAATAGAACCGTATCGCCGGTCAGCATCCGGATTTGCCAGCCTGGCGCTACAAATGTGCGCAGCTTCTGCTCCAGCCTGGGTCTGGAGAGGTTCATACACACCATTCCCGCGTTGTTGCGGATGGTGGTGGCGTAGCGGATGGCCTGCACCAAATAATCGGCGCCGGCGGGCGCGCTGATCCCCTTGGGTACATGGGCAAGGTAGGAAACGCCGGGCAGTTGCATCAGCGTGCCGAGCAATTCCCGGTCATAGAACTTGTCGATGGGCGCTTTGCCGTAGCTGGAGGCCAGCACGGTTTGTACGGGAATCAGGTACACATAACAGGAATCCAGCAGATCAATCTGCGTCACTTGGCGGTTGATCTCCCGATAGGCCTGCACATAGTCGTCGATGGCCGCGGTCATGGGGGCATACATCAGCTTATTGACCGCTTCATTGCTGCGTATCAGGTAGCTGGTCTGTGTGATATGCGTCAGGATGGTGTCCATGTACACCTTCGCGTTCAAGGCGCTGGTCTCTTGTCTTTTGCGCAGCACCTGATATTCCATAACGGTGGAGATGCCAAAAAAGAATACCAGGTATCCTGCGAATGCCAGCACAAGCAGCTTGATATATCGCGCCAAAAACCGGTGCAACGAACGGCTTTCAGGCTGCCGCTTGCGCATATGATTCACTTCTCCTCACGTTACCCCATGCTTTCTGATGGGCGGATTATATCATAAACCCAAACAAATGACCAGCATGGCGTGCGCAGGGAACGGGTTGCGCAATAGACGGAAAATCACTCTGAGCCGTCTAAGAGCCGCCGGTAAAAAAAATATGGCGGACGCGGTATCCAATAAGTAACCTTGCGGCGCCATAACCATGGACAAAAAGTATCATTTTCATCAGAGGCCATCAAAAGGGCAAAAATTCAAAGAAATCACTTTCAAGGATTGTTTGGTATATACGGTTCCATTACAATCACTATAACATGGAAGGCAGCGGAGCGAGTCTGCCGGCGTTACGCATCGTATTGTGATGGAGGTGCGCATGAACACAAGGCCAGTGTTTTATGCCGGCCAAAGACCCTCCCGCGCCGCGGGCAGATGGAGGTCCTTTCGGGCGAACTTTGCCGTACATAAGTACTACTATCTGTTGATGCTCCCCGGCCTGGCGCTGCTGGCGCTGTTCCGCTATGTGCCCATGGCCGGAGCCTTGATCGCCTTTAGAGACTATAAGCTGTCCACCGGGCTGTTTGGCGGGCAATGGGTGGGCATGAAGTGGCTCAATATGCTGTTTTCCAACCCGCAATTCACGCAGGTTTTGGGCAACACCATCTGGATTTCACTGCTTAAGCTGGCGTTCGGATTTCCGGCGCCCATCATCATTGCCATCATGCTCAACGAGGTGAAATATGGCGCGCTCAAGCGCACGGTACAAACCGTGATTTACCTGCCCCATTTTATCTCCTGGGTGGTTATTGGGGGGCTGATGATGACCATCCTTTCCCCATCCGTCGGCATTCTGGGCGCTTTTGGCATTGCCAAAAACCCGCTGCTGGAGGCGCGCAATTTCCGCTTGCTGGTGGTGCTTACAGACATCTGGAAGGAAGCCGGCTGGGGTACGGTGGTGTATTTGGCGGCCATTAGCGGCATCAGCCCGGATCTGTACGAGGCGGCTACGGTGGACGGAGCGGGACGGTTCCAAAAAATCCGGCATATTACGCTGCCGGCCATTACCGGTACGGTGGTGGTGATGCTTATCCTGCGTACCGGCAGCATGCTTATGGCCGGGTTTGACCAACTGTATGTGCTGCAAACCCCTGCGGTGATGGACGTGGGTGATGTTCTGGATACGTTTGTGTACCGTTACGGGTTAACCCAGGGCCGCTTTTCCTTTGCGGCGGCGGCGGGGCTGTTCCAGTCCTTTATCGGCTTGCTGCTGGTCAGCATATCCAATACGGTGTCACGCAAGCTGGATCAAAATGGCGTATGGTAAGGGGGAAGCAAAACCATGTGGAAAAGAGGAGCCCCGGGCCACGCCATCTTCGGTTACATAAACGGCGCGCTGCTGATCATCATTGCGCTGGCGATGTTTTACCCGTTCTGGCATGAGGTATGCATCTCCCTGAGCGCGGGCACCGAGGCCACCCGCGGCGGCGTGTTTCTCTTGCCGCGCCGGTTCACGTTTGAGGCATACAGCATGGTGCTGAAAAACGTGTTTGTGTGGACCGCCTATAAAAACAGTATTTTCTGCGCGGTGCTCACTACGCTCCTGGGCACCCTGACATCAGCCATGCTGGCCTATCCGCTGGCAAAGCGTCAGCTTATGGGCGGCAGGACGCTGTCCTTCCTGGTTACGTTCTGCATGATTTTCAACGGCGGGCTGATCCCCACCTATTTGATGATCCATAGCCTGGGGCTGACGGATTCGCTGTGGGCGCTGATTCTGCCGGTGGCGGTCACGCCGTATAACACCATCATCATGAAAAACTTTTTTTCCACTCTGCCGCAAGAGCTGGAGGAGGCCGCGTTTATTGACGGCGCCAGCCCGCTCAGGATATTCTTTCAAATCATTCTTCCTCTTTCCAAGGCGGTTTTGGCCACCATCGCGCTATGGATTGTCGTGGCGTCGTGGAATAATTTCCAGGGCCCGCTGATCTACATCAACGAGCGCGCACGCTTCACCCTCCCCCTTTACGTGCGCCAGGTCATCGATGGCCAGATCATTTCCCGCCAAACCGGCGAGGGCGCGAAGGCCGCGGTGGAATCGGTGGTAGGCGCCACCATTATTGTAACGATCCTGCCGGTTGTCTGCGCCTACCCGTGCCTGCAAAAGTATTTTGTGAAGGGCGTAATGATCGGTTCGGTCAAAGGATAAACCCCATTTTGCGAAAGGTAGGTACAGATTATGCATCGGAAGCTCAAGGTTCCCCTTCGCGCGGTTCTGACCCTGGTTTTGGCGCTTGGCGTGTTCGCGGCGCCCATCACCGCCCTGGCCGCCGGCAGCGGCGAGAAAGTCACGTTCAACATCTATAAGAACTGGGCGGGTGCGGAGTACCCCGCGGACGGCGGACCCGGCAAGCAGCTTGTGCTGGAAGAGCTGGCCAAGGCCGGCCAGCCGGACGTGGACTTTAACGTGACCCTGATTGGCGGCGACGCGTATTTTGACAAGATCAACATGCTGGCCGCAAGCGACTCGCTGCCCGATTACTTTTCCATCAACATGGTCAACATGACCAACTTTGCCGACCAGGGCCTGATCGTGCCGCTGGAAGGGTACCTGGACAAGCTTCCCCACCTGCGCCCCCTGATGCGCGACAGCGAACTGGAGGCCGTAACCTACAATGGCCACGTGTACGCGCTGCCGGTGGGCTATCTTCCCGGCGCGATCAACAGCCCCAACACCAGCGGCCTGACCATCCGCAAGGATTGGCTGGATAAGCTGGGCCTTACGGTTCCCGCCACGCTGGATGAAATGTACACCGTTTTGAAGGCGTTCAAGGAAAAGGACCCTGACGGCAACGGCAAGGATGATACCACCGGCCTGCTGGCAACCAAGTCCACCCTGTTTGACGATTTCTTTGGCGCCTTTGGCGTTGCCGTTGATTTCTGGCAGGAGGTGGATGGCAAGCTGGTGCTGGGTGCGACCCGCCCCGAGACAAAGCAGGCCCTGCAACTGCTGCGGGATTGGTACGCGCAGGGGCTGATCGATCCCGATATCTTTGTTACCGACGACAGCCTTCGCGATCAGAAGCTGGCCAATTCCTTCGGCGGCCTGTTCGAGAATAACGCCTTCACCACCTCCAAATCCAACCCTGAAACCGCGGCGCTTTTGAGCCAGCAGCCGGGTGCCCAGATGGTCGCAGTGCGCGCCGTTACCGGCCCTGAGGGCTTCTCCGGCCGCCGCGAAAGCGCGCCGGGCTACGGCAACATTCACGCTGTTTCCGCCAAGTGCAAGGACATCGATAAGCTGATGGCGTTTTTGGATTGGTGCGCGAATCCCGAAGGCGGCATGTATCTGTGCTCTGTGGGCGTGGAAGGCACGCATTTTGAGCTGAACGAGGATCAGACCAAGATCACCATGCTGACCAGCTACGACGAGATCTACAGATACGGCCTGGGCAACCCCATCCGCTTTACCCAAGTTGTGGACCGCCGCTGGATGGAGCCTGATGCGGCCAAGGCGTTTGAAACATTCGAGGGCCAATATATCAAGAACATGTACTGGAAGACGACACCGACCATGCTTGAGTACCCGGATACCTGCAAGAACCTGTTTGTGGAGTATATGTCCAAGATCGTGATGGGCAGCCTGCCGGTGGACGCTCATGATGAATATGTGCAGCGCTTCTATCAAATGGGCGGCAAACAGATCGAGGAAGAGGTCAACGCCGCGTATTACGGCAAATAACAGCAGCCCCTTTTCGCAATGGGCGGCCAAAATGGCCGCCCTTGCCCATGAATGCGGTTTCGGAGGTTTTTATGAAGAGACCCAATGTGTTGTTCCTGTTCTCTGACCAGCAGCGGTGGGATACCGTAAGCTGTTACGGGCAGCCGCTGGGCGCACATTTTTGCCTCACGCCCAACCTGGATCTTTTGGCCGCGGAAGGCACCCGCTTTGACAGCGCGTTTACCTGCCAGCCGGTATGCGGGCCCGCCCGCGCCTGCATTCAGACCGGCTTGTATCCCACGCGCATCGGCTGCCACGTAAATGACCGCATGCTTCCCCAAAACGCCGATGGCATCGCTTCCTATTTTAACCGGGCAGGGTATGAAACCGCCTATGTGGGCAAGTGGCACCTGGCGTCTCAGTACACCTACCGCCCGGGCAAGGACACGGTTGACTACACTGTTTCGGCAGTGCCGCCGCATCTTCGCGGCGGTTACAAGGATTACTGGGTCGCATCGGACGTGCTGGAATTTACCTCCCACGGTTATGGCGGCTACATGCACGACGGGGATATGAACAAACGTGAATTTGCGCATTACCGGGCCGACGCAACCACCGATTTTGCGCTTGAGTACCTTGAAAAGCCTAAGGATAAGCCGTTCTTCTTGTTTGTATCCTACATTGAGCCCCATCACCAGAATGACCGGGATTGCTATGAGGGGCCGATTGGCTCCAAAGAAAGATTCAAGGATTTTCCCGTGCCCGGCGACCTTCAGGGGACCCATGGCGACTGGCGGGAACAGATGCCTGATTACCTGGGCTGCTGCCAGCGGCTGGACGAGAATGTGGGCCGGATTGCGGCGCTTCTCAAGCGCACAGGACAATATGAAAACACGGTGATTTTTTACACCTCGGACCACGGTACCCACTTTCGCACGCGCAACAGTGAATACAAGCGCTCCTGCCATGACAACAGCACCCATGTGCCCTTGATTGCCCGCGGGCCCGGCTTTCAGGGCGGAAACAAGGTCGCCGCGCTGACCAGCCTGATAGACATCGCGCCGACGCTGCTCACCTGTGCGGGCATCCCTGTGCCCGAGGCCATGCACGGCCTGCCGATGCACAAGCTGGTGGACCAGCCTGGCTCCATCCTGCACAATGAGGTATTTATACAGGTCAGCGAGTCCTGCGGGGGCCGCGCGCTGCGCACGCCGGACTGGCTGTACTTTGTTCAGGCTCCCGAAGGAACAGATGCGCATCAGCCGGCAAGCGAAGTGTATGTGGAGGCCGAGCTGTACGACCTGAAGCAGGACCCCGATCAGCGCCGCAATCTGGTGGGCGAAGGGTCGCTTGCCCAGGTTCGGGGCACCCTGCGCGAGACGCTGCTTTCCTGCATTCTGCGCGAGGAAAGCATGGCGGTGAGGATACTGCCCAAGGCGGATTCCAAGTAGCGCCGGTGAGCCGTGGATGATATCCCGCCACGGTAATACGAAGGATAGGGCCGGCAATGCCTGATGCTTTCAAGGCGGAAGTGAAGGACAAGCGCACCGGGCTCAAAGGCCTATACACCGAAAAGCATGCAGGGGGCGGGCAGGCAAGCCTGCTCCTTTTTTATATGGCCGGATATTCCCTCCCTGGCCGGAGGCAGGGCGTGCCCGTCGTCC
>JAEWWY010000295.1 GCA_023458835.1 Bacillota bacterium | reverse complement strand
GCTGTTTTGATGAAGGCATACATCGGACGCTTGTTAAAGTACAAGACCTCTCCGTCACGAAGCACTTCCACACCGCCGCACGAAAACCTCATAAGGTAATTGCCTGACTGGATATTCATTTCAGTTCTCCTTCACCTGGTATTCTTGAACTGATCCGGCTTCACCCCAACTTTATCTCTATGGAAGCGATAGCGCAGGGGGGAAGGGATACGCGCAGCATGCCGTCCTTAAGGGCTACACCCTCAAGATTGGCTGTATGAACATGATCGGAATCGGCAAAAGTGTTGTGATCTGTCGGCTTACCCCAGAGCAGCCTGCCGGATGCGGATACCGGTTTCGCCATTAAGAGATCCAGGTCTACTCCGGCCTCCCTCTCAGAAGAAAGGTTTACCAGCGAAACGGTCAGCGTATCCTCTTTTATGGAGGAAGATAAATCCACAAGCGGAAGATTCTTTTGGATTACTTCAGGCCTACTCTCCCATGTAACGGGCACGAAATTCGCGCCTTGATGCCCCTTGAAGAGATCAAATACATGGTAGGTAGGCGTCTTTATCATCTCGCCGCCTTCGGTCAGGATGATGGCCTGCAAGACATTGATGGTTTGGGCAAGGTTGGCAATTCGGATTCTATCCGCATATTTATGGAAGATATGCAGCATCAATGCCGCGCATAAAGCCGAGCGCATCGTGTTTTGCTGATAAAGAAAACCGGGCGCTGTTTCAGGCTCGTTATCCACCCATATGCCCCATTCGTCAACTGCCATTGCCACCCTTTTTTCCGGGTCGTAACGGTCCATTATTTCAATATTGCGTTTGAACAACGCTTCTTTGGCATAGGTGTTGGCGGCTGTTTGATACCAGCTTTCGTCTGAAAAATGTACGCCGTTGGATTCCTCTCCCGGCTTTACATAACAGTGCACGGATAAGCCGCGCATAAGCTGCGCGGGTACAGATTGCATCAAGGTTTCTGTCCATTCGAAGTTTTCCGCGTTTGCGCCGCCGGCAATTCTTAGGATATCAGGTGCTTGCCACCAGTTGATTTTCCCCATAACCTTATAATTCCGGACATATGTTGCATATCTGCGGAACTCCTGGGCGTATTGCGACGCGGTCATGAAGCCTCCGCAGCCCCAATTCTCATTTCCCACGCCAAACATACTGATTTCCCAGGCTTTATCCCTTCCATTCCTCCGCCTCAACTGTGCCATAGGGGATTGGCCGTCATCGGTCAAATACTCAACCCAATCCCTCATTTCGCGAACAGTACCGCTCCCGACATTTCCGCATATGTAGGGTTCACAGCCTATCTGTTCACATAAATCCATGAATTCATGGGTGCCGAAATGATTATTCTCCAACAAGCCGCCCCAATGAACATTTACGATCGGCGTGCGTTCTGCTTTGGGGCCTATACCGTCCATCCAATGATAGTCATCGGCGAAGCAGCCTCCGGGCCAACGTATGTTGGGGACCTTTATGGCTTTCATTGCCTCTACAATGTCAGCGCGGATCCCCCGGACATTCGGAATTGGCGAATCCTCTCCTACCCAGTATCCGCCGTTATAAATGCACCGTCCCAGGTGCTCCGAAAAATGCCCGTAAACATGCCGATCTATTCTCGGCCCTTTTTTGCCCGTATCTATCGCAGCTCTCATAACACTCATATACCGCATCCTCAAGCTCATTACTACGCCTTAATAGCGCCAATCATAATGCCCTTTACAAAGTATTTTTGCAGGAATGGGAAAAAGCACATAATCGGAAGCATGGTAACCATGATTGTGGCAGTTTGAATTCCCTCCGTAAATCTGGGGATACGCGGCCCCGCGATAGACAGGGAATTCACGATAACCGAGTCCATGACGATGGTGCGGAGCACCAGTTGTAACGGTATCAAATCATTTCTGCGGAGAAAAACCATGGCATTGAACCACTCGTTCCACCTGTCCACCGCATAAAACAGAAGGACTGTTGCAAGGATGGGTTTTGATAAGGGCAGGACGATCTTGAACAGAATCCGCCACTCATCGGCACCGTCGATTTTTGCGGATTCGATCAGGGACTCAGGCAGCGTGGTCATGTATGTTCGCGTGATAATAAAGTAAAAGGTATTAACCCCATATGCAAGTATGACAGACCAGATACTTTTGGACAAACCAAGCTGAAGCATCAGCAAATACAGGGGAACAATACCACCGTTGAACAGCATGGTAAGCAAGACTGCGTAAAAGATGATCTTCCCCCCGGGAAAGTTCGTTCGGGATAAGCCGTAAGCCAGGCTTGTTGTCAGAATCAGGTTGATCGGAACACCCAGGAACAGGATCAGCAAGGTCGTTTTATAGCCGATTATGATACGGGGATCCTGAAACAGCCTGTAATAGTTATCAATCGTAGGCTGGGAAGGGAACAGCAGCAGCGGCCTTTCGGCAGCCTCCTTCTGCGTGGCGAGGGACGTGGCCAAGACATTCAATACCGGAAAAACAATTATTACAGCCATAATCAGCAGCAGTACCAAAATGATGCCATCCAGCAGTTCAAACTTATCCCGTAAGCCCCTGCGGGTCTTCTTTGCCGCTAAAATAACGATCAACTCCTTATTTGGGACTAGGCCAGCAGTCCTGATCCGCCAAAGTGCTTCATGAAACGGTCGGCTGAAAACAGCAGCAGCATATTAATGGTAGATCTAAAAAGGGATACCGCGGAAGAATAGGAAAAATCGACGGAGCCACGGAAAGTAATCCGGTAGATATACATATCGAGGGTTTCCGCCACCTTTATGGTGGCCGGATTGCTTAAGTTAAATATTTGATCAAAACCGCCTGACATCAGATAGCCAACAGCCAGAATAAAAAGGACGAAGATGGTGGGTTTTATCCCCGGAAGCGTAATGTACCACATACGCTGCAACCGCGACGAGCCGTCAATCTCGGCGGCTTCATATTGTTCGGTATCGATTCCCGATATGGCAGCCATGTATATGATCGCGCTCCACCCTGCGCTTTTCCAGATATCGGTCACATATACCACCGGCAGGAAATAAGAGGGTGTTCCCAGGAAGCTGATGGGCTTAGTGTTAAAAATACCACCTATGAAGGAATTGACCAGCCCTCTTTGCCCAAGAATACTGATCATAACACTGGCCACGATCACCCATGAAAGGAAATGAGGAAAGGTAAAAATAGACTGCAGTATCTTTTTAGAGCGTCCCAAGCGCACTTCATTGATCATAAGCGCGAAAAGAATGGGGAATGGGAATACAAACAGAAGCCTGCCCGCGTTGATTTTCAGCGTTGTGAATATGGATTGCAAAAATGCCGGGTCGGCAAACACGTTCTCGAAATTGGACAGCCCAATCCAGGGGCTTCCGAATAGGCCCAATTTCGCAACATACTGCTTGAAGGCTAAAGAAAGACCAAAAATCGGAATATAGGAAAAAATGATATACCATACCACGCCGGGCAGGACGAGGACGTATTTTTCTTTATGTTTAAGGATGCTTCTTCCGGTATTCGCAAGGTAACCTTTGAAAGAGCAGGTTTTTAAACCATCTGATGATACGGCCATTTCTTCAATTCCTTTTTTCGATAGTTGTTTTTGCCCGGGACAGTGCACCGTCCCGGGCAAATTTACTGTTCAATCATCAAGCGGTTAATCTTTCAACGGATTTACTGGTTCAACTCATCCAGCACGGGTTGAACGAGCCCCATCTGCGATGCAAGCCAGTTGTTGTAGAGCTCAACCAAGTTGGCCTCGCTTGTGGCGGACGTAATCATGTTGGCGAATTCCGTGGGGTAATCAATGCCCTTGGCCCTGCGTATATTCTCCGTATTATGCAGCCAGAGAATCCAATCCACCTTTGCAAAACTTTCGGGGGTAGAGAATTCGTAGCGGTTCGCATAGAGGGCTTTGGAATCGGCACGGAAGCTTTTGCCGATGTTCGGATTGTCGAATGCCAGGTCGTCCCAAAGGATGACGGAGCCGAGCACATGCCCCAAACTCGGATATTTCGCTTCGCCGACAGGGCCGGCCAGCAGCGTACCTGCCGGTACCAGAGAGACAATGCTGCCGTTTGCGTCGCGATCCCAGTCAACGCCTTTCAAGCCCATTTGCGTACCGGGATACCCTTCTTCGCTGGCGGTGAATTCCATGAGGTCCATCCAGCGCTCAAATACAGCATCTTCTACATCCGGGCTGAAACATACCGCGCCCCAGAAGTTGATCAGATCCCTTTGATGGTAGTTCCCGTCCGCCCCCAGAAGAGTAGCCAGAAGGAATGCGTTTCCATCAATCCCCGTGCGGTTTGTGAAATCGATACGGAACCGTTCAACGTCTGCGGTTTGACCTCCGAGGTAAGAAACGCCGGCCGTTCCGAGGGGCTGGAACTTTTCCATATCCTTTTCATAGGCTAGCAGGTAGAATTCCGGGTCCAGGATACCGGTGCTGTAGGCTTCATACCAGTATTTGAGCCCTTCAAGGGTTTCATCCGCCGCTGCGCCCCATGCGTATTTGCCGTCAGCGCCCTTATAGAACGTGTCCCAGTATGTGCTGTTGGCCCTCAGGAAGAAAGTTGCGGCATTCCCAGCGGTCATGGAGAGCGGAGCCAAGGAAGCTCCAACATTGCCGGGATCCTTTTCCTTGATGAGGCGTGCAATTTCCAGCACCTCGGGGATGGTATAGTGGTTCTTGACTTCTTTGCCCACGGCGGCAATCCAGTCCGACCTCATCCACAAGGACCAGTGGTTGGCAAGGGGGTCGCCGGGAAGGTTATAGAAAAACCTTGCCCGCGGGATGAAAAATGTTCCACCGAAAAGTTCTTCAAGCATGGGACCAAGCGAGGTCGTTCCATATACCTTTGCGACGCCGGGCCATCTTGTCTTCCAATCGTCAGGGAGGCGTTTCAGAAGGCCTTGTTCCACAAATTTTGCGGCGTCCGCGGCCGTTCCGTCGGAATAGTTGAAAATGGCTACATCGGTCATGTCCTGCGCCATGATCCATGTGCTGAGCATGCTGTTCCAATCGCCCCAAGGTACATTGGTGCCCTGGAACTCGAAATTGAACTTGTCAAGTATGAATTTGCTGTACTCATCGCCTGTGTTGTAGTC
>JAEWWY010000294.1 GCA_023458835.1 Bacillota bacterium | reverse complement strand
TGCTGACGCCGGGGATCTCCCAGAGCATGCTCCGCCCCACCCTGGATCCGATGCAGAGTCCGTCACCCATCGAGGACAGCGTGAATGATCTTTTCGAATCCATACGCTCTTACATTGAGGAGAACGGGCTTGCCGAGCAGTTGAGCGTTATGCGGCAAAGCGAAAACCGGATCCTGGTGCGTGTAAAATCTTCTGTCTTTTTCGCTTCCGGCAGCGCCGATATCAATATCAGCTCCGAGCCGCTGCTTGTGAAGATATCTGAGATTCTCAAAACGTATACGGATTTTATCACCATGTTCGGAATAGAGGGGCATACCGACAACGTTCCTATCAAAAACATCCATTTCGACAGCAATTGGGAACTGTCAACAAGCCGGGCCGTGAATGTGCTCCGGCGGATTTTGGATATATCCAAGCTTGACCCTGCAAAGTTTTCCGCTGTCGGTTACGGTGAATTCCATCCGGTGGCCGGCAACGATACCGAGGAAGGCAAATCCCAAAACAGGCGCGTGGACTTTATCATTGAGACTATAAGCGATTGACGGGGAGAAACGCTTTAGGGTCTATTGATCAAACTCCAGAAATTTGGATGGAGGCACGTGAAAAAGATCGGCAATGGCAAAGAGTGTTTTCAGCGATATGGGTTGAGCATAAGATGGCGTTTCGACCTGGGATAGATAGCCGGGGCTGATACCGATCAGCTCCGCCAGGTTCTCCTGCGTCATGCCATTCAGTTTACGGTAATATGCAATTTTCAGACCAATCTTGATATATCGTATATCATTCAGATCTTTTGCTTTTTTCATCATTTTCACCTCGATAACAGTCTAAACATTTGCTTTATGAAGAGGAACGGATTATAATATGGGATACTATAGGTTTTATCTTGAATTTATTAATTTATGCATGGAATGCGAAAAGAAATAGTTGAGGTGATGGCAAGGACCTATACCCGGCAGCCTGGTGAATGCAGGCAGAATCCAACCGCTCAAAGAAGCCAGTTCCCCAAATGCAGCCTGTGTGATGAATAATATCCATCCAAGCAAAAAATCATAAGCGGAGACATCCGGCAAGTAGGCTGACGGCAGAAGGCCTAAGAGAAGTTTTTATTTTGTAGAATGTCGATTTATAGGATAATTTGTCGCAAAAGTGCTGATCATCTATGTTCAAATCAAATCAAGCAGATTCCCCCAAACCGGAATTGGAGGAGGAAGAATGCGTACAAAAGCAGACCGGCAAAAAAAATATTATCTCCCGGAGCAGCTTAAAAGGCAGCTTGCCCAGATATCACACCATCCTTTAACCGTCGTGGAGGCGCCGTCCGGCTTTGGAAAGACAACGGCTGTCAGGGAGTATCTGAGCAGCAGCCTGCCGGAGGACGCACGGCAATACTGGTATACATGCCTGGGTGAATCATGTGCCGTGGCCTGGAGGAGCATATGCATGCTGCTGGCTCACGCCGACCCCAAGGCCGCCGACCGCCTGAAAGAGATAAAAGCTCCTTCGATGGATACGCTGATGTGTATAGCGGAGGCTCTCAGGGACTTGCGCTGTTCCGAGGAAACGTATCTGGTGATTGATAACTACCAGCTTGTGGGCAGCGGCATTCCCCGTGAACTGATGAGCATTTTCTCCATGCATGGAAGCCTGAACCTGCATATGATCCTGATAACCCAAAATCTTGAGGCAAGGCCCCAGATGACATTTCATAATGCCAATATCCATACCATTGACTCATCGCTTTTCTTCTTCAACAAAGAGAGCACTGCCAGCCTTTTCCGCATGGAGGGCATCCTTCTGGCAGGCGAAGAATTGGATAAGGTATATGCAAGCACTGAAGGATGGATCTCGGCTATCCGGCTGCAGATCATGGGCTATCAGCAAACAGGTTCCTTTGAGGATGCCGCCGATATTGCCCAGCTTGTGGAAAACACCATCTGGAACAGGCTGACACCCGAAGAAAAAGACTTGTTGATCTCTGTGGCGGTACTGGATAGTTTCACCGTCCGTCAGGCGGCGCTCATGACAGGGAAAGAAACGCTGTCCGAAGGGATGCGGGGGTTTATCAAATCAAATGATTTCATCAGATTTTTTCCAAGAGAAAATATCTATGTCATACACGGTATTTTGCGGGATTATCTGAAAAATCAATTTGATCTTCAGCCGGACGGTTTCCAAAACCGCATACTGCGTATTGCGGAGCAGTGCTATGCCGATGATTCGCAGCTATTCACGGCCGCACAGTTTTTCTATAAAATCAAGGATTTCGATGCCATACTGTCCTTGCCTTTTGACGGCGCATATCTTGCGAATCAAAGGGAAAAAAGCCTGCTGGAACTTGCGGCCTCCATATTCAGCGAATGCCCGCAGGAAACATTGTGCAAATATCCTTTTGTCCTGATCATGTTTGCATATGCGGTGCTGCTGGGCGGGGATACGGATATATTTCAAAAAGTATGCCGGCTGATTGGCCTGTCAATCGAAGAGAATCATGCGCGGCTCAATCCGGATGAATTGCGCAGGCTCCAGGGGGAGTTCTCGCTATTGACATCGATTACAGCGCACAACGATATTGAGAAGATGGCCGAAGGCGCGATAAAGGCATATGCATTTCTGGGAGGGCCCAGCAGCGTTATACCAATGGATGCGCCATGGACCTTTGGAAGCGTATCCATCCTGTGCCTGTTCTGGCGTGAGCCCGGCAAGCTGGATGAAACGCTGAGGCAGATTGACGGCTACCTGCCGCATTATCTTCGAATAACCCATGGATATGGAGCCGGCGCGGACAGCGCCGCCCGTGCGGAGGCTTTGCTCATGCGGGGGGAGGATGAGCAGGCGGAGATCTTATGCCACAGGGCGCTGTATGAGGCCCGCAGCAGGCAGCAAATCAGCATCTGCCTTTGCGCTGAATTGACGCTTGCGCGCATTGCTATCCTCCGGGGAGATGCGGGGGGATATTTTACCGCCGTGCAGAACATCCAGAATTATGCCAAAGAAAATCCCCACCTGCATGTATCGCGCATGGTGGATGTATGCTTTTCATTTCTGGGTGTCGTGCTGGGCACAACGGACAGGGCTGCCCAATGGCTTTGCAATATGGAAAGCGTGAAGAGAAGGATATATATTCCGGCTATCCCCTGTGCTCAAATCATATACGCTGACCTCCTGCTCAAGGAGAAGCGGTATAACGAGTTTTGCGGAATATCTCAGGCAATGCTGGAAATGGCAAAAAGCGCGAACTATCTGTTGCCGCAGGTTTATCATTTTATATTTTTAGCGATAGCCAAGTATGGAACAGGAAATGCGCAAGAAGCATCGGAGAACCTCACGCGTGCGCTTGAATTGGCACTGCCCGACAGGGTTCTTCTGGCCTTTTCTCTTCCATGGGATGTGCTGGATACACTTCTTATGTCCGCCAGGAATGCTTTTTTTCGGCGGGAAGGCGGTAACCTGGATGCCCTGATAGCGCTGCGCAAACGCCAGGCAAAGGGCTTGGGCATGATCAGAAAGGCCCTGTTTCAGAACAAATCGCCTCTGACTCCGCGGGAAAGGGAAGTTGCCTTGCTCGCCAAGGAGAGGTTCACCAAAAAGGAAATCGCAGACAAACTGTATATATCGGAGATGACTGTAAAAACCATTCTCCAAAATATATACAGCAAGCTTGATGTGCATTCAAAGGCTGAGTTAAGCACAATGGAGATTTGATAAAAAGCGTCTCGCAATGATACTGAAGAAAAACATCCAAATTCGACAAAAAGATATAAAATACTCCGAAACGCCGTATGCAAAAAGATGTTTTTTTCCATACACTGATAGGTGGGAAGCATCGAAATTGCATTGGATAATCCTGTAAGGGCAAACCGGGCAATTCGACAGCAAAGTAAGGAGGATGTTTGGATGCCGCAAGCAGACGTGCTGAACCTTACAGGACAGGAGGATACCCTGAAAGGGAAATATCTCATCTTCTCCATGGGCAGCGAGCTATACGGGATGGAGATCCGGTATATCACCGAGATCATCGGAATTCAGCCGATTACGGAAGTGCCCGAAATGCCCGGATATATAAAGGGCATTACGAACCTCAGGGGAAAGATCATCCCTGTCATGGACGCCAGGCTGCGCTTTAAAAAGGCAATCAGGGAGTACGATGGAAGAACCTGCATTATTGTGATTGATACCAGTGAAACCTCCATCGGCCTGATCGTGGACAGCGTATCGGAGGTGCTGGATATGGACGATCAAGACATAGCGCCGCCGCCGGACATCCACAGGGGCGGCCATAAACTCATCAAAGGAATCGGAAAAGCAGGGGGCAGCGTCAAATTGCTGCTGGATTGTCAGAAGCTGCTGACCGATGATGAGATGGCAGCCATCAGTATTGTGGCCTGAAGCGGATATCAAGAAACTGAGGAGGAAAATGATTTCCATGAAGAATCTATCCATTACCTTAAAGCTTGTCGTTGGCTTTGGCATAGTTCTTATTTTGCTGTTAACCTCCGGCGTGCTGTCTGTAGTCAACATCAACGGCATCGGACAGCAAATCGAATTATACGGGCGGTATACGGTACCCAACGCGGAGCATGTGCGCGTGATGCAGGTAAACATGCAGGCTATTCTGCATGAATTGATGGAAGCCATTTTAGCAAAGGACACGCAGGCTGCCAGGGAATCTTTGGACCTGGCCGGCATCTACGGCAAGGAAACCGTGTCCGCGCTGGACGCATACAAGAGCAACCAGCGCAACAGTGACAGGGATGCCGACATAGAAAGGTTCCGGACCATCATCACCGAAGCCGCCGCGATAAGGGGCAAGATCGCCGAGTTTGTCTTAAGCCGGCTGGATGCAAACCTTGACCAGGCAATGAGCTTATTCATGGATGAATATATGCCAAGGCTCGATCAGGCGATAGGGGTCCTGAACACCTTCTCAACGACGGCCATGGAACGCGCCACGGTGCAAAGGGCGGAAGCGGAGGCTGACAAAAGCTCCGCCATGACGATGATCATCGTTTTTGGCGTGGCCTCATTCCTGATAACACTCATCGTTATTTTCCTGATCAGAAAATCAATCCTCGACCCCGTCAATGAGATTGTTGACGTCTATGGCGAGATATCCAAGGGCAATATGCAAGCTGAAATCAAATACGAAGGCCGGGATGAGATAGGCAAGATGGCGGAGCTTATCCGCAGCGCCAACAAGCTGCAGGGGGGCATACTCGGGGATGTCATAGGGAAGTTTACAAGGATATCCCAGGGTGATTTGCAACTGCGGGTGGAATTGGAATATCCCGGCGATTTCGCAGTCCTTAAAAAAACGATTGAGAATACCGTATCCACCCTGAATCATACCATGCTGACAATCAACGTGGCGGCCGAGCAGGTCTCAACCGGCGCCGACCAGGTGGCAAGCGGGGCGCATGCGTTGGCATCGGGTTCGGCGGAGCAGGCATCCTCTGTGGAAGAGCTGACCGTTTCCATGTCCAAAATTGCCGAACAGGCCACGGAGAATTCTTCGAACGTCAAAGCAGCCACGCAATATGTGGAGCAGGCCGGGGCAGGTGTGAATGCCGGAAACGAGCATATGAAGCAATTGACCGAGGCAATGACAGACATCGGGGCGGCATCCAACCAGATCGTTAATATCACCAAGGTGATTGAAGACATCGCCTTCCAGACCAATATTCTCGCGCTGAACGCCGCCATTGAAGCGGCGCGCGCCGGGAATGCCGGGAAGGGCTTTGCGGTGGTAGCCGACGAGGTGCGCAATCTTGCCGGAAAATCGGCTGAAGCTGCCAAACAGACGGCAGAGCTTATTCAGGCATCTGTCGATACTGTATCAAAAGGCTCGCAAATCACGGCTCAAACTGCGCGAATTCTTCAGGAGGTCGGTGTACACGCCGTTAGTGTGACCGACAGCATCGCAAAAATTGATCAGGCATCCGCTGAGCAAGCCATAGCAATTGAACAAATCAAACAGGGAATCGCCCAGGTTTCCGCCGTTGTGCAGACAAACGCGGCCACCGCGGAAGAAAACTCCGCCACCAGCGAGGAGATGTCTGCCCAGGCGGCAACGCTGCGCCAGGAGGTGGCAAAGTTCAAGCTGGATACAGGATATGAAAAGGATCGTTTGGCGTCCATTTCTCTTCTTGGGGAACCGTCCGCCATACGTCCCGCGGCGCCGAAACGCGCTTCCGGCATCGGCAAGTATTGAGGCGCTCCGAAAGGGAAGAAATGATCCACTCATTGAGCCGGATGTAAGAACAGGCGCCGGTTATGCCGGCTGGCTGCATTTCTGCAAGGGAAGGCGGTATTGTAGAAATGCAGCCGGTTTATTTTCAGCGGCAGGACGGCGTGGAAATTACCAGGGTATCCATGTGGCCGATGATCACATGGCAGAGCGAAGCGAAAGGAGGATAATCCATGGATGATCATTTTGACCGGAATATGCTGGATGTTCTTCCATTTGGCGTTGGGTGCGTGAAATGGCTGATGGACGCAGACGGCAAGGCCGGTAGCTATGTGTTTTTGGACATCAATACCGCCTTTGAAACGCTGACAGGCCTTTGCCGGAAGGATATTTTGGGTCAGCCGGTATCCAGGGTGCTTCGGGAAAAAATGCAAAGCAGCTTTGATTGGGTTTCATATCTGGCCGGTGTTTCCCACTCGGGAAAGGCGCAGGAAACGACCCAATGGTTCGAAGCGCTCGGCAGATGCCTGCATATTACACTGGCCCCATCGGATAGGGAAATCCTCGTATTCGCTGTCAGGGAGGCCGCCGGCGGCATTGCCCCTGTGGAGCAAAGCGCTGAAGATAAACCACCTTCATGGAATCTGGATGCGGTGCTCCATCACACGCATGATGCAATAAGCCTGCTGGAATACAGCAACGGGGAGTTCCGCTACATCCTCAACAATGCCGTTCATCAGAAGCTGACAGGGTTCAGCAACATCAGCGGCATGTCCCTTGCCCGGATCGTTGGCGAGGAAGCAGGCAAGATACTTCCGCAGTATTTTGATCTATGCATGCGGACCGGCCGGCCGGTCACCTATGAACAAAAATTCGCCTTTGCACCGGGGGAACGAATCTGGCAGACGGAAGTATCCCCGATGCTTGGCAGGGATGGGGAAACACGCTATCTTTTATGCTCCAGCAAGGATATATCGGAGCTGAAAAAGATGCAGGCGGAAAATGAGGGGCTTGTCCGCCGCCTGCAGTCCATGTTCAACCAGCATGGCGCAATCATGCTGATTTTTGAGCCTGTTTCCGGGCGGATCGTCGACGCCAATCCTGCGGCCTGTGATTTTTACGGCTATTCCGCGGAAGAAATCCGCAGTCTTGTAATTCGGAATATCGATATGCTTCCGGCGCAGACATTTCAGGAAAATTGCCGGAGGGTGTTTGCGGACCAGAATTATTTTGCCGTCGTCCCGCACCGCCTGAAAAGCGGTGAGATCAGGCTGGTGGATGTGTATTCCTCTCCCATCCTGGAAGGCGGAAACATATACCTCTATTCCATTATATTTGACGCCACTGACCGGGAAGGATACCGTAACGCATTGTTCTGTGAAAAGGAAATGCTCAAAACAACGTTACGGTCCATCGGTGACGGTGTGGTGACCACGGATAACGCCGGCCTGATCACGAGCCTGAACAGCGTGGCACAGCAAATAACGGGCTGGGATCATACCTCGGCGGCAGGTAGGCCCTTTACCGATGTGTTTGTGCTGCAAAACGAGGAAACGGGGGAACCGGTGGAGGACCCGGTTCAGAAAGTGCTGATAACAGACCGCATTGTAGGCCTTGCCAACCATACGGTGCTTCTGAACCGCCAGGGGCTGCAAACTCCCATTGCCGACAGCGCCGCGCCCATCAAGACGGAAGACGGGCAGACCTTTGGCGTTGTGATGGTGTTCAGGGATGTCAGCCTTGAAAAGGAGCATAGCAGGCAGATACGTTTCCTGAGCTATCATGATTCTTTGACCGGCCTGTATAATAGGCGCTATATAGAAGAAACGTTAAGTCATATGGATTCTGCGGAGCATTTGCCTCTTTCCGTCATAATGGGTGATGTCAATGGATTGAAAATTACAAATGACGTCTTTGGGCATGAAGCCGGAGACAGGCTTTTGCGGCATGTGGCCGGGCAGCTTGAAAAAAACTGCCGCAAGGGCGACCTGATCGCGCGCTGGGGCGGCGATGAGTTTGTTGTTTTCATGCCCCGGACAAAACTAAAAGAAGCTGAAAAAATGATCGCGAGGATAAAGCGCGATCATATTGCCATGGATGAAAGCGGCCTTCAATTGAGCTTATCCCTTGGCTGTTCGGTCAGGGAGGCGCTTGATTGTGACATCCGCTCTGTCATGCGGGAGGCCGAAGAGAATATGTATCATCAAAAGCTGCTGGATGGCAGAAGCTACCGCAATGCGATCATCAATACCCTTCTTGCCACACTCTATGAAAAAAGCATGGAAACCGAGGAACATTCCAAAAGAATTGAAGCCAATTGTCATTCCATAGGCCAGAAGCTTCAGCTCCCATCCAAGGAGATGGATGAGCTCTCTCTGCTTGCCATCCTGCATGATATCGGAAAAGTCGGGGTGAATCCGGAGATATTGAAGAAGCCTGCTTCGCTTACATCCGCGGAATGGGATGAAATGAAGCGGCATCCGGAAATCGGGTACCGGATCGTCCAGGCTACCCCGGAACTGGCGAATGTGGCTGAATTTATCCTTGCCCATCATGAACGCTGGGATGGAAAAGGTTATCCCCGCGGTCTCAAGGAGAAGGAGATTCCATTGATTTGCCGTATACTTGCTGTAACCGATGCCTATGATGCGATGACAAACGACAGGGCATACCGGAAGGCAAGGATCCCCCAGGAAGCGGTTTGGGAATTGGAGAGGAATGCGGGAACGCAGTTTGATCCCGAAATCGTAAGCCTGTTTATACAGGTCCTGCAGGTATAGGGCGGAATAGACGGCCATGCGGACTTTGAGCAAGGCAAAGGATGTTTTTGTATGAAGAAAAGGTATATATTATTGGCTCTCCTTTTCTTGGCAGGGATTATATCCCCCCTGGCCGCGCAGGCTGCACCGAACAATGGGGAGGAGGCTTTCCTTAGGGTTTTTGACGATAACGGTCTGGTGATGCTGCTTATTGAGCCGGCATCAGGCAATATCCTATATGCCAATCATGCCGCCGCAGCTTTCTACGAATATACCAGGGAACAGCTTGCTTCCATGAATATTACGCAGATCAACGGGCTCAGTCAGGAGCAGGCCGCCGTTGAAATTCAGGCGGCATTGAATGAAAACAGGAATTACTTTTTGTTTAAACACCGGTTGTCGGATGGGATGGTCCGCACAGTCGAGGCACACTCCTATCCCACCGAATACGGCGGCAGACCTGTGCTGTTTTCCATCATCTACGATGTTACTGAGCAAAAGCTGCTGGAAGCAGCGCATCAAAATATGATGGTTGCCGCAGCGGTCATGGGTGTGTGCATTCTGGCCGTACTGCTGTTTCTGCTTGTCAGCCTGATCAAAAAAACAAGGTCCCTGGCCAATGCAAACAAAGAGCTGGAGAATTTCAACGAATTGAGAGAGACCTTTTTTGACGCGGATACCAGCTTTGTCTATCTCAAGGACAAGGATCTGAATTATGTTTTCGTCAACAAGGCGCTGAAAGATTTTTTCCAGGCCCCCAGCGGTGAAATCATCGGCCGCAACGATTTTGAGCTGGTGGAAGAGGGATTCGCGCAAATGTGTACACAGGCGGATATGGATGCTTTGGCGCAGCATAAGCTGATCACCAGCACCACCGCCTGGAATGGCAGGTTCTTCAGAACGACAAAATTCCCCGTGCGAATGCCAAAGGGAAGCTTTGGCGTAGGCGCCTATATCAGCGATGTTACGGAAGAATATGAACGGCAGCGGAACCGTGAGCGGATGCTCAAACATAACAGGCTCCTGCTGGAAGTGCTGGGCCGAAGCTTTCGCAGCAAGCAGGAGCAGCTTGATTATGCGCTGCATGAGCTGCTGGAATTGTCGGGAAGCCAATATGGGTACATCTACTTTTATGACGAGGAAAAAGAAGAATTCACCCTGAATTCGTGGACGGAAGGCGTTATGGCGGAGTGCAAGGTGCAGGATAAACCCCAAACATACAAGCTTGCGAACACCGGCATCTGGGGTGAGGTCGTCAGGCAGCGCCGGCCTATGATCGTCAATGATTTCAACCAGCCAAACCCGCTGAAAAAGGGATATCCGAAGGGGCATGTAGCCTTAAGAAGATTTATGTCGGTTCCTGTTTTCATAGACGGCAGGATCGTGGCGTCGGTTGGCTTCGGAAACAAGCAGACGGATTACGACCAGACCGATGTAGATGAAATCACCATGCTTATGAGCGGGGTATGGAACGCGGTGCAGCGCAGGGAGTCGGTGGAAACGCTGGCCTATGAGCGCAACAAATACCTCCAGACGCTGTTCTCCATCGGTGACGGCGTTATGGTGATCGACCGGAACAAGAACATTGAAATGTTGAACATGGTCGCCTGCAGGCTGACGGGCTGGACGCTGGAAGAAGCCAGGGGTATGAACTACAAGGAGGTTTTCACCCTGTCCCATGAACAGGAAGGCTTTACTGTCGATGATCCGATAGAAAAGGCGTTCTCCACCGGGGAAGCCCAGGAGCTTGGGAACCATGCCGTGCTGACCGCAAGATGCGGGAAGAAATACCACTTGGAGGACAGCGCCGCGCCGATCCGGGATGATAAGGGCGCGCTTGCCGGTGTTGTGCTGGTTTTCAGGGATATTACGGAGAAGAAGGAGCAGAGAAAGAAAATTGAATATATGAGCTTCCATGACTCGCTGACCGGGCTGTATAACAGGCGCTTTTTTGAGGAGGAGCTGCGCCGTATAGATACGGAGCGGAATCTGCCCATTTCAATCCTGATGGGTGATGTGAACAGCCTGAAGCTTACCAACGACATCTTTGGCCATGCCTTTGGCGATATGCTGCTGGAGAGGATTGCCGAGGTGATGCGCAGCGTATGCCGTGCCGATGATATCATCGCCCGCTGGGGTGGCGACGAATTTGTGCTGCTGCTGCCCAAAACAAGCCGTGAGGAAGCCGGAAGGATCGCCAAGCGGATCAAGGCGGAGGTTTCTTCGCAGCAGATCCGCGCAATCAGAGGCAGCATTTCCATAGGCTGCGACGCCAAGGAAAATGCCTCTGAGGATATCATGCAGATATTGGGCGGCGCGGAAACAGAAATGTATTCCGCCAAGGCGCTTGAACGCGGCGATGTGCAAGGCCGTGAGCTGGATGCCATCATCAGCGCGTCGTCCCAAAGCAGCAAGCGGGAGAGCCGGCACGCCATGAGGGTGAGCCGCCTGTGTGAGAAGCTGGGCAGGGTATTGCAAATGCCGGAATCCGATGTTCAAATGGTTACCGAGGCGGGCCGCCTGCATGATATCGGAAAGATTGTGCTGGACCCGTGCCTTCTGGAAAAGGGGTACCGTCTCAGCCCCGCGGAGTGGAATGAGATGAACCAGCATCCCGTAGTGGGATACAGGATATTGAATTCTTTTGACGATACATTGGAACTGGCGGAGGCGGTGCTGGCGCACCACGAAAATTGGGATGGCTCCGGTTATCCCAAAGGGCTCAAGGGTGAAAAAATCCCGCTGCTTGCGCGTATCATATCGGTTGCCGAAAGCTATGACCGCATGATATATGTTCCCGACGGCAATGAGGCCAAGAGCCCGGAAGACGCGATCCTGGAAATACGGCGCTGTGCCGGAAGCCAATTTGATCCGGCGATTGCGCAGGCTTTTGTCAGGATGCTTGAAACCCACGAAAACAAAGGAGCAGAACAGGGCGGCGAAGGGTGATTTTATTCAGCCCAGGGGAAGAGCCTTGACTGCAAGGTTTTTATACTCCCGGAAGGAATACCGGATGCCGTTATATTCCTTCACCTCGGATTCATGGACGAGCGCCCAGGCGGCGTCTTCGATCTTTGGAAAAAATCTGTCCGCAGGCATGGAGCTGTCTATTTTGGTGATATAGGCCTTGGCGCAATAGTCCATCAATTGCGTGTATACCGATTCTCCGCCGATCACAAAAACATCATCGCTTTCATATGGGGCGGTCGCATGGGTATTTGCTGTCCAAACTTATGCGCCTTATAGTCCGTTAGCGCAAAGTCGCCCGCCGTGAATTGATAAAGATCCCTTATATTCTTATGTATTACAAAGGATGGGGCAGGATAGGGCTGTGCGCCAATCAACTGCTCCATCATATGGATATGCATAAAAGCTTCAATGGCACTTGTCGCATGGCTTTAGCTTTTGCTTTTCTGCCTTCGACTTTTTGATCTGCTTGGGGTCCTTCATATCGCTGCAATCCTTGTCGCTGTGATATACCTTTCCCTTATTCACGACCCATACAAACACGTCCGGGTCCTCTTTTGCCGTGCCGCTTTCTATAAGGGCCAGCGTCTTTTCCCCGGCAATCCCGTCGGCATCCAGACCATTCACCTTCTGAAAGGACAGTACTGCCGTTTGGGTAACGTCGCCGAAGGCGCCATCGTCCGTGCCCGGGGCCATGTATCCCAATTCAATCAATTGGCCTTGCAGGTTTTTGACGGCCTCGCCCTTCGAAGCGTATTTCAGTGCGGAACTGGTTGCCGCCGGGGCAGACGTCGGGGAGGGGGCGGGTGTTCTGATGGGGGGAAGGGAAGGCGTCGGCGTCAGTGCGGGCACGTCAGTCGCCGCAACGCTTTGCCATGGATCATCCGTCGGCCCGGCGGTATTTGCCATGGCCCCGACCACGCTGGAGCCGTCCGGCGGCGATGCCTTCACCTGGTCATTGCGGTCGAAGGCGAAATAATAAAAGACGATAGCGGCAAAGGCCAACACGATCCACGGCCATATCTTCCTTCTTTTTGGCGGGTCGCTTTGCCGCATGACGTACGTTCCTGTCATGGGGTTGAATTCACTGCCTGGCTGGTGCCTTAATATCCTTCCGTCATCGTCGTCTTCAAAGCTGCCTTGGGCTTGATAGCCAGCGCTCAGATCCGGGATGCTGAATGAGCTTTTTTCTTCGCCTGGCCCAATGCCCAAACGCGTGCGTATCTTGCTCCAGAGCATACCGGGGGTACTCTTGCTGCGGCTGTATCTTGCGCCGCTGCCAGGCCTTGTAGGTTTTTGATAACGGTTGCCCATACTATTTTCTCCACTTATAACGTCGTCTGCATGAAGGGTGAGTGCGAAAACACACTGTTTATTATGATTATAATTCGTTTATTACTCAAATGCAAACAAACGTTAGGAAAAAAGTTAAATTTTTCATATGTAACACGTTCGGGTGATGGCTGATGAGCATAATGCTGCCCTGAAAACGAACTGAAATGTGCCGGGCCGTATAGGCGGGCGACTGATCATCGCTCCTACGGCGCAGAACGTGTATTGGCCTTTCTTCCGGCGGTCATATGCGCCGGCAGAGAAGTCAACAAGCACATGGCACTGTAGGTGTGATGATCAATCGCCCGCCCGTCACCG
>JAEWWY010000293.1 GCA_023458835.1 Bacillota bacterium | reverse complement strand
GATGCCGACTCCCGCACCACCATGCTCTCCAACGATGTGGAAGCTTCCATCGAAGTGACCAGCGTTTCCACCCCCGCCCTCAGGCCCGACTCCATCGTGCCCATGCGGAACGTGGCCTTCTGGCACTCCGCCTTCGGCAAGTGGTATGAGGACGGCAAGAGCGAGGCCAATGGCGGCATTGCGCCCACCGGCGATGTGCTCAAGCTCATTGAAGCCTATGACCGCATGAAGGCTGCCGCGGGCCCCGGCCGTGATGAAATCGTTGCCCAGTGCGTGCAGGAAATCTATGATCTGCACAAGGAAAACACCTGGGTCATCGGATATCTGGCGCCCCTGCCTGTCCGCAACCTGGTCAGCAACAAGCTTCAAAACTTCAAGCAAGGCCTGCTGAACGTAGACGAATTCCGGTTCCTTAACCTTGGACGCCCGGAACAGTGGTGGATCGAGAAATAAGGCGCTTCGGGATAATGCGGGCTTATTTTCCCCAGGATGTTCCCGGTGCCATAAACGGACCATGCGACCAGCAATGGCCGCATGGTTCGTGTGTTACACGCAGCTAGAGAGGGGCACAAGGATGGAAAAAGGGAGATACATCGTAAAACGCCTGATGCTGGCGGCTATTACCCTGCTGCTGATCACGTTTGTGGTGTTTTTTGTGATCCAATTGCCGCCGGGGGATTATGTGGACACGCTGGTCGCCAAGGCGATTTCCGAGGGCGAGCGGGTGACGGAGGCGGAGATACGGCTCCTGAAGGAAACGTACGGCGTCAACCGGCCGTTTATGGTGCAGTATGCCACCTGGCTGGGCGGCATCCTGACAGGACGCTGGGGAACTTCGTTCTATTATAGCCAGGATATCCTCGTAAAGATCGGCGAGACGCTGGGCATCACCTTGACCCTTTCCATTTGTACCATGCTCTTTACGTACCTTTTATCCATTCCCATTGCGATCTATTCGGCCAAGCACCAATATTCCATCGGCGATTATCTGTTCACCTTCATTGGCTTTGTCGGCATGGCTATCCCCAATTTTTTGTTTGCTATTTTGCTGATGTACGCCTCCTACAAGATGCTCGGCGACCCGCTGATGGGCCTGCCCGAATATGGCATTACCTCCTTCGCCACCCTTCTGGAATGGGGGAAACGGATGCTGATCCCCATACTCGTCATCGGCACTAGCGGCACCTGCGGCCTGATACGCTCCATCCGGGCGCAAATGCTGGATGAGCAGGGGCAGCCCTATGTGCTGGCCATACGGGCTAAGGGCGTCAGCGAAGGCGCCATCACCTTCAAGTATCAGATGCGGGCGGTTTTGAATCCCATCGTCAGCGGCCTTGGGGGCATGATTTCCGGCATTTTCAACGGCAGCACCATCACCGCCATCGTTTTGATGCTTCCCACGCTGGGACCGGTGCTTTTAAAAGCGCTGCAAACCCAGGACATTTACCTTTCAGGCGGCATTCTGCTGATTTCGGCGATACTGGTCGTGATCGGCAACCTGATTTCCGATCTGCTTCTGGCGGTGCTCGATCCGCGCATCAAGCTGTTGGAGGAGAGACAAAAATGAGCCTTCACGACACAAGCGTTTTTAAGGCGGAGGCCGCCCTGACCGGCAAAGAACGGCGGGCGCTGGAAAAGAAGAGAAGGAAGCAGGAGAAATATTACCTATCTTCCCAGTGGAAGCTGATGGGGCGCAAGCTCCTACGGCACAAGCTGGCGATGATCAGCTTTGTGGTGCTGGGCGTTTTGTATTTTGGCGTCCTCTTCGCCCCTTTCCTGTCCCCCAAGGGCCTGGAGGATTACTCCGGCACCTATTCCAACGCGCCGCCCACCAGGATCCATTTTTACCACAACGGAGAATACATGGGCCCCTTCGTGTACCGGTTTTCGGTGGAACGGGACATATTTGAAAATAAGATCTTCAAGGAAGATACGTCGCAGCCCTATCCCTTGAGGTTTTTCGTGAAGGGCGCTCCCTATAGGCTGCTGGGTTTTATACCGGGCGACATCCACTTGTTCGACGTGGACAACAGCAATCTTCCAACGGGAAAGGATCCCACCCAGGTGCTATTGTTCGGCGGGGATAAGCTGGGCCGCGATCTGTTTTCCCGCGTTCTTCTGGGCAGCCAGATCTCGCTGACCGTGCCGCTCCTGGGAACGCTGATCTCCTTTGTGCTGGCGGTGATCATCGGCAGCATATCGGGCTATTATGGCGGCATTGCGGATATCATCATCCAGCGGATCATTGAGGTATTGTCCTCCTTCCCCACGCTGCCGCTGTGGATGGCCCTTTCCGCTGCCATACCGGCGGGCATCCCGGTAACGCAGGTGTTTTTGTTCATCACTATCATCATGAGCCTCTTAAGCTGGCCGGGCCTTGCCCGTACGGTACGCTCCAAATTCCTGTCGCTGAAAAAGGAAGATTTCATCATGGCGGCCAGGCTGTCCGGCGTGTCGGACGCGGCCATTATCCGCCGCCACCTGGTGCCGGGCTTCATGAGCTACCTGATTGTAAGCCTCACCCTGGGGGTGCCCCATATGATCCTGGGCGAAACCTCCATGAGCTTTTTGGGCCTTGGCATGCGGGCGCCGGCCACAAGCTGGGGCGTTCTTTTGCAGGAGTGCCAGTCAATCGGCAACATTGCCAATTGCCCCTGGAAGCTGATCCCGCTTTTGTTCGTGGGCCTGGCGGTGCTGGCATTCAACTTCCTTGGCGACGGCCTTCGGGATGCCGCCGACCCGTATAAGTGAGGTGTGAGGATGATGAAGGAAACGGGGCAGACGGTGCTCACGGTATCAGACCTTCAAATCAGCATCAAGCTGGATGAGGGCCTCCTCACGCCGGTCAGAGGCGTCGATTTCATTTTGCGCGCCAATGAAACCCTGGGGCTGGTAGGCGAATACGGATGCGGGAAGAGCTTGACCTGCAAGGCGGTGCTTGGCATCAACAGCAAAAACTGCAAGACCACAGGCAGGATCGCGTTTACGGATGAAAAAGGCGAAACGCGAGACCTTTTGGCCATGAAGTTTGGCGGCAGGGAGATACGGGACATCCGGGGCAAGAGCATCGCCATGATCTTTCAGGAGCCCATGAGCGCCTTTTCACCCCTGTATACGGTGGGCGGGCAATTGGCCGAGAGCGCGCGCATCCATCTGAACAAAAGCAAAAAGGAAGCAAGAACGCTGGTTTTGGATGCCATGAAAAAGGTGGGGATCGCCAACCCTGAAAAGCGGTTTGACCAGTATCCCCACGAATTTTCCGGCGGCATGCTGCAAAGGGCCCTCATTGCCATGGCGCTATTGTGCAGCCCCCGCATTTTGATTGCCCACGAGCCCACCACGGCGCTGGATGTGACCATCCAGGCGCAGATACTGGACCTGCTCAAGCAATTGCAAAAGGACCTGGGCATGTCCATCCTGTACATCACACACGATCTGGGCACCGTGGCGCAGCTATGCGACCGGGTGGCGGTGATGTATTTGGGCCGCATCATTGAGTCGGGGCCTGTCAAGGAGATTTTCAAAAACCCCGTCCATCCCTATACCAGGGGCCTGATCGGCTCGGTGCACAAGATCGGCGGGGGAAAGGAACGGCTCTTTTCCATCAAGGGCCATGTGCCCCTGGCCATGAACCTTGCGGACCGCTGTTCCTTTTACGACCGGTGCGCATTTAGGGACACGGACATTTGCTCCGCCAGGGAGCCCCGGCTTGTTCAGGTGGGCGAGAACCACTATGCCGCCTGCTATCAGCCCTGGGAAAAGCAGCCAGCCGCAAGCGGGGAGGAGGAAGCGCAATGCCTGAGGCAATCCTGAAGGTGGAAGGGCTGAACATGGTGTTTTCCTCCGGCAAGACCCATGTGAAGGCCGTGAACAACGTCAGCTTTACCGTGAACGCGGGGGAGACGGTAGGCATTGTGGGGGAATCGGGCTGCGGCAAGACGACCCTTGGCCGCTGCATCGTGCACGCCTACAACGCCACCTCCGGCAAGGTGCTGTACAGGGCCGCCGACGGGGTGGAATATGACCTGCAGCATATTACAAAAAAACAGTTGAAAGGGATCCGCAAGGAAGTGCAGATGATCTTCCAGGACCCTTATTCCTCGCTGGACCCCAGGATGACGGTGTATGACATCATCTCCGAACCCTTGCGGGCCAATTTCCCCGGCATGCCCAAAAAGGAAGTGGAAGAACGGGTCAAGTCCATGGCTGCCAAGGTGGGCCTGAACCCCAGCTACCTAAAGCGCTATCCCCATGCCTTCTCCGGCGGGCAGCGCCAGCGCATCGGCATCGCCAGGGCGCTGGTCCTATATCCCCGCCTGATCGTGTGCGACGAGGCGGTGTCGGCGCTGGATGTTTCCGTGCAGGCCCAGGTGGTGAATCTTTTGAAGGATTTGCAGGAGGAAATGAACCTCACCTACATTTTCATCAGCCATGACCTGTCGGTGGTGGAGCACATCTCCGACAAGGTGGGCGTGATGTACCTTGGCAAGATCGTGGAGTACGCCTCCACGGAACAGCTATTTCAAAAGCCGCTGCATCCCTATACCGAGGCGCTGCTATCCGCCGTGCCGGTGGCCGATCCCACCGCTCGCATGCAGCGGATTCCCCTGGAAGGGGAGATCCCCAATCCCGCCAACGCGCCGCCCGGCTGCTATTTTCATACCAGGTGCCGGTATTGCATACAGCCCTGCAGGGAGCGGGAAACGGAGTTTGTGCAAGTGGATGGCCAACGGTTTGTGGCCTGCCACCGGAGCGGGGAGCTTGCCCTGAAGGGGATCGCCCCCTCCGCCACGGCGTGAGAGCGGGCAGCTTAAGCCGGAAAAAAAGCGCAGATTCGGGAAAATGACTTGTCATTTTCCCGAAATCAAAATGAGCCGCGCGGGATGACAGGATGCGGCGGATAGGATACAATGGGAATGGACAGAGAACTGATCATATTTATTGACTGCGGCGATACGATCGTGGATGAATCCACACAAATATTCGCGGAGAACGGCGACGTGCTGAAGGCGGACTTCATTCCCGGCGCGGGGGAAATGCTCATGCGGTTGCACCATGAGGGATACCGCCTGGCCCTGGTGGCCGACGGAGGGGTGGCCTCCTTCCGCAACATCTTTCGGGAGCTTGGGTTTTCCCATATCTTTGAAGCGTGGACCATCTCGGAAGAGGTAGGTGTCTGCAAGCCCGATGAGCGCATGTTTAAAGCGGCTATGAAGCAGATGAAGCTGGCGCAAGGCGATTTGGATCGCATTGTGATGATCGGCAACAACCTGAAAAGGGATGTGCTGGGCGCAAACCGGATGGGGATCACCTCTATCCTTTTAAGCTTCAGCCCGCGGTACCCGATGCAGCCGGCGGCAGAGGAAGAAATACCGGATTATGTGGTGGCCATGCCCTGCGAGATACCGGAGCTTATTCACCAGTTGGAGCTGCAGGTCAAAAACCGGCGCGTCCTGGCGGCCGTAAATGCCGGGAGTATGGCTTTTTGACCTTTACAGGAGGCGGCTACATGGACGATACGCCTATCAAGAACAGGACGATTCATATCAGCAGCAAGTCGCACCTGAACCTGACGTTCAATCTGTACCAGTGCGGCAGCAATGAGATTCCCAGCGGGGGCATTTTGTCCATCAAGGCCACGGATACCTTTACCCTTGTGTATGTATACCGGGGCTCCGCCCTTCTGGAATCCAACAGCCTCGCCTATAAGCTGGGCGCGTCGGGCGGTTTTTTTTCCTTTCCGGATCTTTCCTATGAACTGAAAAACGCGGACACTGAGCCTCTTTTGGTCACCTGGCTTTGCTTTTCCGGGTACACGGTGGAAAACTATCTGAACCGCGCCAACATCACCCGCACCAAGCCGGTGTTTTCCGACGGCGAGGGGATGGTGGGGGAGAAGTTCCAAAAGCTGTACCTGGCGGCCCACAAGCTGCCCAACCGCTATTGCCGCATGGTTTCCGCGCTGTATGACATCTTTAGCTATCTGCTGGATGTGAATCCTACCAAGCAGAGTGACAGCTATGTGGATAACGCCGATTTTTTTGCCGTCAAGGCGGTGGATTTCATTGAGCACAATTACACCAGAAATATATCCGTGGAGGATATCGCCAACGCCCTTGGCATCTCCAAAAAGCATTTGTACGTGATCTTCAACAACACGTTGAAGATATCGCCCAAGCAGTATCTGATCTATTACAGGATCGACAAGGCCTGCATGCGGCTGCAGCTAAGCGCCCAGTCGGTGCTGGAGATTTCGGAATCGGTGGGATATACCAACCAGTTTTATTTCGCAAAGGAATTCAAGCGGCTCACGGGGATGACGCCCAGCGAGTACAGGAAAAATCCCCAGCCGCGGGATTTGTTCAGCTACCGCACCTTTGTGCCCACCCTCAAGGAACATGCTTCCGACCGTTCCCTGGACCTGCCCATGGAGGAAGTCATACTATCGGTATACGCGCCGCCCCTGCCGGTGAACAAGGAAAGAAAGTAGCTTTCAACCGCGAAAGATGCGAATAGCGTAATCTCCGGAAGAGAGGCCAATAAGCAAATAATCGCCCCTGCGGCGTTCAGGCGAAGATCAATGGGTTTGCCAGGCAATCGCAATCCCCACTGGCGCGACAGCCCTCAAGGCAGCGTGGAGGAAAATGAACACACATCTTTTATGGTACCGGCAGCCTGCCGGGCAGCCGGGCACAGACGGCCCGGTTTCGCTTCCCGCCAGCGAGCTTGGTTATTCGGGCCGGCCTTCCGTATGGGAAACGCAGGCACTGCCCATCGGCAACGGGTTCATGGGCGGTATGGTCTATGGCACCGTGCCCTGTGAGCGCATTCAGTTCAATGAAAAGACGCTGTGGAGCGGCGGGCCCGGGTCCAAGGACGGGTATCATTTCGGCAACCATCCGGGCGCGGCGGAACACCTTGCCAGGATTCGCGGGCTGCTTTTGCAGGGCGATAAGGCGGGCGCCATGCGCCTGGCCGATGAGCACCTCACCGGGGAGCAGAACGGCTTTGGCTGCTATCAAAACTTTGGGGAATTGCTTTTGCGCTTTCCGGGCCATGAGGAATCCGGTGAGTACATGCGCTGCCTGGATCTGGACGCGGCGCTTTCTTCCGTTCAATACCGGAGCAATGGCATTTCCATGGTGCGGGAGGCCTTTTGCAGCTATCCCGACCGGGTAATGGCCATACGCATCGCGGCCCAAACGCCGGGCATCTTCACCATGGAGGCGGAGCTTTTCCCCGGGCAGCCGGGCGCACATACCGGCGTTTCAGAGAGCATGATTGCCTTGACCGGATCGGTGCCCGACAATGGACTGCAGTATGAGGCACAACTGGCCGTGGCCTTCCATGACGGCCTGCTTTCCAGGACGGAGCGGGGGATAGCCATCCGGGATGCCCATGAGGCCGTTCTTTTGCTGGGCCTGGGCACTGATTATGCCAATGCATATCCCCATTACCGGGGGGAGCATCCCCACAAGGAGATA
>JAEWWY010000292.1 GCA_023458835.1 Bacillota bacterium | reverse complement strand
TGGACGATTTGTTCCAGGTGGGCTGCATCGGGCTGATCAAAGCCCTGGACAACTTTGATGTGACTCAAAACGTCAGGTTTTCCACGTATGCGGTGCCCATGATTATTGGCGAAATCCGGCGGTACTTAAGGGATAACAACGCTATCCGGGTCTCACGGTCGCTTCGGGACATCGCCTATAAAGCGCTGCAGGCCCGCGACCGCCTGGCCGGGCAGTTAAACCGGGAGCCCACCGTCACCGAGCTGGCCGCTGAGCTGCACATCCCAAGGGAGGATGTGGTATTCGCGCTGGAAGCCATCCAGGACCCTGTCTCCCTCTTTGAGCCTGTATACAACGACGGCGGTGACGCCATCTATATCATGGACCAGGTGAAGGACGACAAGCATGTGGATGAAGCCTGGCTGGAGGAAATCACCATCAAGGAGGCCATGCGCCGCCTCAATGACCGGGAAAAGCGCATTTTGCGGCTCCGGTTTTTCGAAGGCCGTACGCAGATGGAAGTGGCCAACGAAATCGGCATCAGCCAGGCCCAGGTGTCGCGCCTGGAGAAAAACGCGCTGCTCCACATGCGAAAGCATGTGCAGGTGCAGCAAATGTGATACAGGAAGGGGCGCCGAAACCGGCGCCTTTTTTATTTTACTCCGTATGCGGTGCACCTATATTGATTGATCATAATCAGCGATCAGTGCAGCGCAACAACCCCCATCATGATGGTGCCCATCACCATCACAAGGATGCCGCCGATCATGTTTTTGAAATAATACCAATCCGTCAGCCTTACATCATCGATATTTTCAAAGTCTTCAAAATGACTAAGCCTGAATAATGCGTCGGCGCGGAATATGAAAAAATACCCCATCACCGGCGTGAACAGAAAAAATACCGTTGGGAAGAAAAAAGTGCCTCTGATAATAGAGGTGATAAAAAAGGATATGTTCAAAACACCGGACAGAATCACTCCCGCAAGCGCCAGATTTCTGCTGCGCCTTTGCCTGCGCTCATACTTCTCCGTCTCCGTTTTCAGCAGCGCTTCCCGGTCCTGCGCCGATACCTTGCCAAGGGACACGCCGCACTCCCTGCACAAAACCATTTCATCGCTATTTCCCGCCTGGCATTTCGGACAGATTTTCATGCTCCGCTCCCTCCCGGCTCCAAGCCGCTTTGATTTTATTGACAGCTTCATTCTATCATTTTTCCACCACCTTACAACAGATGAGGTTCAAAAGCTGCTTTGTCCAGTATGAAACCGTTGCTTGAGCCGCCCATTCCCCCGCAACTTTCCCCTCTCTTCCGCATAAATGTAAGGAAGGGAGGTGCATACCCGTGAGCTTATCGGAAATGCGCACCAAGGACGTGGTAAACACCTGCGATGGCCGCCGGTTGGGCAAGGTGATGGATATCGAGTTTTGTGAAAAGGATGGCATGGTGCAAGCCATTGTGGTGCCTGGGGAGTTCAATATGCTGTCGATGCTAAGAGGTGAAAAGTGCGGCATCGTCATTCCCTGGAACAGGATATGCAAAATCGGCGACGATGTGATCCTGGTCAACATAGAAGATCTGTAATACATGCAATGTTCCCTATATTTTGTCGAAAACATCCCGTGTTTCCCTTTACGTCCTTCGGGGATTGAGATATAATAAAGAAAATGTCAGTGACGGATTTCCCGTCCCGAAGGAAGAGATTGCATGAGATGCCAATACTGCAGTTGCCCCGACAGCAAGGTGATCGATTCCCGCCCTACTGAGGAGGGCAACAGCATTCGCCGCCGCCGGGAATGCATGCAATGCGGACGGCGGTTTACAACTTATGAGAAAATTGAACTAGTTCCCCTGCTGGTAGTAAAAAAGGACAAGCGCAGGGAGCCTTTTGACAGCCAGAAAATCCGCAACGGCATTTTGCATGCCTGTGAGAAGCGCCCCGTTTCGCTTACGCAGATCGATGGCGTCGTCACCCACATTGAACAAGGCGTATACAACACCATGGAGGCGGAGGTCACCACCCGTCAGATCGGGGAAATGGTGATGGAGGAACTGAAAAAGCTGGATGAAGTGGCTTATGTCCGCTTTGCCTCCGTATACCGGCAATTTACAGATATCTCCAGCTTCATGGAAGAGCTGACCAAGCTTCTGAGCGAAAATCAGCACCGCAAAGAGGAGAGCAACCAATAACATGCAGGCTTTTGCCCAAGGGAGGCCTATGGGCAAAAACCTGTTTGATGCCATTATTGGGGAGGGAACAGATGAAAGCCGCTGTTTTTTATGGAAAGCATGACATCAGGGTCCAGGAAGTGCAGGAGCTGGCTCTTGGCCCCAAGGATGTGCGCATCGCCGTAGCCTATTGCGGCGTATGCGGCACGGACATCCATATTTATGAGGGCGATCCCGGCGCGGCGGCCGTAACGCCGCCCAACGTTCTCGGGCATGAAATGTCCGGCGTCGTTGTAGAAACAGGGGCTGATGTCACACAGGTCCAATCCGGTGACCGGGTGGCGGTGGACCCAAATGAAATGTGCGGCCAATGCTTTTACTGCCGCAACGCCATGGGCCATTTCTGCACCGAAATGACCGGGTATGGCACCACCGCCCGTGGCGGATTTGCATCATACCTCACCGTGCCGGAAAAGCAGGTGTACAAGATCCCGGATCACTTGCCGCTTAAGCACGCCGCCCTTTCGGAGACGGTTTCCTGCTGCGTGCACGGCATCGACCTGTGCAATATCCGTGCCGGCCAGACGGTGCTGGTGCTGGGGGCCGGGCCCATCGGATTGATCATGCTTCAATTGGCCAAGCTCCAGGGAGCGGCCTATATCATCGTTTCCGAGCCCACGGCGCAAAAGCGGGAGCTGGCGCTTAAGCTGGGCGCGGACAAGGCCGTCGATCCCACAACGGAAGATCTGGCAGCAATACTGGCCGGCTACCCCAACGTGGATTGCGTTATAGAGTGTGTGGGCAGCGTAAAGACCATGTCCCAGGCTGTAGGGCTTGCGGGCCGTGGGGCTACCGTGATGTTCTTTGGCCTCACGCCGCCAAATGCGGAACTGGCCATAAAGCCCTATGAGGTCTTCGCCAGGGAACTGCACATCACCGCCTCCTTCATCAATCCCTATACCTTTACAAGGGCCATTTCTCTTTTGGCGGAAGAAAAGATCAATGTCCGGGATATGATCAGCCTGGAGCTTCCCCTGGACGATATTTTGAAGGTGTTTGAGGAGCCTGCCTGCCGCCAGGGCGGCAAGGTGCTTATTTCCATGGGCACGGCCAATCAGTGACCTCCCTTTCCCCCATGAAACCAAAACCCCATGCCTTTTAAAGAAGCATGGGGTTTTCTATATAACAAAGGCCGTAAGCTTGAAGTTTGCGGCCTTTGTTGAAAATGCTATATCAGCTCAGCCCTTTGACATTTCGCTCGTCAGCTCCGCAGGGGAAAACGGGAACGTGAGCAGCCCTGCCGCGCCGCTGGCAATCGTGGAAGGCTGGACGAAGAAAACAATATTTCCCTGGTCATCCAGATAAAAATCAGTTTCCGGATAAAACTCCAAAAACAGGTTTTCCTCTGTCAGCTCCTCAAAATATTCCACGCTTCCCGTTTGCATTTGCTCCACAATGATGTCCCACACCAACCGGTAGACCGTATCCACAAGGTTCGTCGCGTCCACCTCATCCGAAAAAACCAGCACGGTCGGCAGCGTGATGATACCGCCCGCGTTTTCTCCCGTTCTTGCGAACACATTGGCCGCAATGGTTTGGGATTCTGCCACGCCCATGAACTCCTCCCAGGAAAGCACGACGGAGAAAAAATCGTCCGTATTGGCAGTTACCTGATGGCTTATGTGCATGTAAGCGGAAATTTCCGCATCCATACCCGCTCCAGCCTGCTCGTACAGCATGGGGGCGGTTTCC
>JAEWWY010000291.1 GCA_023458835.1 Bacillota bacterium | reverse complement strand
TACCGGGCCGGCAAGCAGCCGCCCTGCCCGTATTCCCGCGCCAGGCCGGCGTAGTAGGCAAGCATTTCCTCATCGGAAAGCGGCCTTCCCTCAGGCCTCCGGGCATGGATGCCCGGATTCCTGTCCTCCGGCACATTCGATATCACAAGCCCTGAATCACAGGAGAAAACAGGCCGGTGAAGCGCCTGAAAATAGGCCTTGGCCTTTTGGCGGGCGTTTTCCAGCACCGTTCTTCCGTCTTCCGAAACGGGCGGCACGGCCTCTTCCAGGCCGTCGATCAGGATGGGCAGTGCGCAGAGCCAGTCACGCATGGCGCGGAGCTTGGCCGGATTGCCTGTGCCGTACAACAAGCGCCGCATCATACGCCTCCCAAGGCAAGCATCAAAACCTGCATGTTCTTGCGCATCCCATCCTCATAGGCCGAATAGGCGCCTTCGTCCATGGGGCCGGTGACCAGCGGATCAAGCTCGTATATTTGGGCGCCGGTTTCCGCCGCCAGCGTCCTGGCTGCCAAATCGGGGTACTGGGGCTCGGTAAAAAGGGGCGGCGCCTTCAGGGCACGTACCAGTTCCACCAGTTCGGCCAGTTGGGCGGGGCTCAGCGCCTCTCCCGGCTCCCGGTTCACCACAGCCGCCACATGCAGCCCATAGGCCTTGGCAAAGTACGGAAACGCTTCATGGAAGGTGATGATTTCCTTGCGGGGGAGGTTTTCCAGGCCTGCCTTCAGCTCCGCATCCAGCGCGTCCAGCCGCGCAAGGTAAGCATCCGCGTTTTGATGAAAGGCATCCTTGTATTCCGGGAAGGCGGATTGCAGCCCGTCCCGCAGGTTTTCCACCATGGCTTTGGCATTTTTCGCATCCAGCCAGATATGGGCGTTGTCCTCATGTCCGTGGTCTTCTTCGCCTTCCCCGTGGATGTGTTCGCTTTCACCAAGGCTGTCAAGGAGCGGAATGCCCTTGGAGGCGTCCACCACCTGAAGGCCGGGGAACTGGGTCGTCACGGTGTCCAGGTAGCTTTCCATCCCCGCGCCGTTTATAAGCAGCACCTGCGCGGAAGAAAGGGTGCGCATGTCCCCTGTGAGCAGTTGATAATCGTGCAGGCAGCCGGTATCCGGCGCGGCCAGGTTCTCCATCCGGATATCCTCTATTCCCGCCGTCAGGTTCCGGGCCAGGATATAGATGGGATAAAAGGAAGTAACCACCACCTTTTCCTGTGCCGGGGCTGCGGAAAAAGGCAACAGCATTGCCGCTGTGAGGACGGCCAGCAAAAGTTTTTTCATGATCTTTCCCCTTGTTTTTTGGATACGTGCCCATTGTAACATTCCCGATGCCATAAAACAAGCCGCCTGGCGGGGCTGGCCCGTCAGGCGGCTGTAAGCGATGCGATCAGTCTTCCGGTTTGGGCACCAGGCCGGTGTAGGTGATTTCAGAGGCCGCAAGCCATTCGTCTATGGCATTGACAACGATGTCGTTTTTACGCGTCTGCTCCATATTTGAAAGCAATTGCGCCTTGCGTTCCTCAGTCAACTCCTTGGGACCACTGGGTATATCCCTGGTGTAGTTGAGGATATGGATGCCATAGCTTCCGACGATGGGCTGGCCATAGTCGCCCACCTTTTTCAGTTCGGGGGCAAAAGCGCCCTGAACAAATTCCGGAACGAAGTTTTTAAAGTCCTTGTGGACGGTATATCCCTCCGTCTTGTAGGGTTCCTCCTTCATGCCGGAATCCTCGCCATATTCCTCCATCAGGGTGGCAAAGGCTTCGCCGGCGTTCAGGCGCTTGTAAATGTCATCCACCTTGTCTTTCATGGAATCCAGCACGGCCTGGTAGGCCGCGTCCACATCAGCCTGGGTCACGGGCACAGGCTCAAGAGTGGCCTCGGGGGTTACTTCAGGCTCGGATGAGGGGGTTGAGGCGGGATCGGCCGTTGCGGCTTCGGTATCCGGGTTGGGGTCGATGTCCTCTTCCGCAAGGGCCTGCTCCTGGCTCTGCTGGGATTCCAACCGCTCCTTCGCGTCCAGGTATTTGTTCAAAAGCTCGTCGTTATCCACGAACAAAAGGATATGGGTGATGCCGCGCACGCCTTCGGGCACATACCAAACATCGCTGTCTCCCGCCGAGACGGCCGATTCATAGGCGCTGATGCTTCCTTCAAAAGCATCCTTGTCTTCCTTTACCAGCTTTTGATATTCGGCCTGAACCTCCTCGTCGGTATAAGCCACAACATCCTTCATCAGCCGGTCGATGACACGCTCCTGAATCTTGATTTCCCGGTAGTATTTAACCCGCTCCTCCAGCGTATAGCCCTGATTGGCCAATTCCTGCTCGACCTTTGCTTTCGCATCGGCAATTTCCTGCTCGGTGGGCGTGTCGGATGCCGCAGTCAGGAAATACGTATAGTTGGCGTCGATAACCGAAGCCCATTCCGTCTGGGCCTGGCTCAGAAATTCCGCCTCTTCCCCTTCGGTAAAGGTGTCATCGCCATTCTCCACGGCCTTCTGCTTCCAAAACTGGTCCTGCACGGCATACTCCAGGGCTATGGACTCTATATAGGACATTTCCAGGCCGTAGCTGCCATACTGGGAAGCGATGATGTCACTGGTAGCCTGTATATCGGAACGGAGTATGTTTTTTCCGTTCACGGTTGCAAGTATGTCGTCCGGTGATTTGGGCGCCGCAGTGGCCTCAGGCGCCGCGGTCGCTTCCGCCGCAGCCGCGGCTTCCGCGGTAGTCTGGGGCGCTTCGCCCAGCGCGCCCGTCATCGCCATTGTCGCACACATGACCAGCGCCAGGCAGAGCGCAAAAAAACGGGTGGATTTCTTCATGGAATCACTATTTCCTTTCTTTGTGTCCGGCGCCGGCGCCGGAATAATAGATTTATTATGGCACAGGCCATGCGGTACTGCAAGCAAAAGGCGTAAAAATCTGAAAAGTTACAGTCTGTTCATGTTTTGAACATCCGCCTGCCGGCAAGGGGTCACGCCTTTTGTTTGATAAAACCGCATCTTTTGCCGATGCGCTTTTATAGGACGATGATTTTGTATCGTTTGTTTCACCAAAACGCATGGGAATCCCTGGCCGCGCAGGAAGCGGGGGAACGGACAGGAAAACTGCCGGGGCGGGGGGGGGTTTTAAAAAAACCCCCCCCCCCCGCCCCGCCCCCATGCCCGG
>JAEWWY010000290.1 GCA_023458835.1 Bacillota bacterium | reverse complement strand
GCAACGCTTCTGGATGTCACAGGTGATTACAAGGCGCCCGGGGAAGACGCGCTTACCGACAGCACCACGGGGCTTACTACGAAAGCGCCCTTCATGCAGGCGCTTTCTGAGCGGCTGTCCGTGGAGGAAAACCGCCGGGAAGGCGGCATGGTGGTATGCCTTACCATCAGGAACCTGCCGCCGGAGGATACGCAGCGCATGGCGTATGTGCTGGCGCTGCGCATCAGCGCCGACAGGCTGCGGGCCTTTGTGGGGCCAGAGGGAATGGCCGCAAGGCTCTATGATGACCGCTTCCTGCTGCACCTGCCCCGCTTGAGCACGGCCTCCATGGCGGAAGGGCGCATGGCGGAGCTTGGCCAGGTGCTGTCCGCACCCATCCCGTGGCAAAAGACCTCCCTGTCGCTGAAAATGCTGGCCGGCGCCTCGCTGTACCCGCAAAAGGAGGTTTCCGCCGAATTGCTTTTCAGCCAGGCGCAAACCGCCCTGTCCGCCGCGGCGGCGCTGGGCGGCGCAAGCTGGACGCTGTATGACGTCACACGGCAGGCGGAGGATGCGGATACCGCCCGGATCACCCTGGAAAGCGCGCTGCGCAGCCGCCGCATCGTGGAGGCGCTGTCCACCTTCCAGCCCGACGATTCCCTGTCGCTGGAATACCAGCCCATCATCCAACTGGATACAGGCAGCGTAGCGGGCTTTGAATGCACCGTGAGGCTGAAGGTGGAAGAATTGGGCATGGTCTCCGCGGGCGAGCTGATCCCCCTGGCGGAAGCCAATGATCTGATGCTGCCCATAGGCCGCTTCGTGCTGAAGGAAGCCTGCCGCCAGATCCGCCACCTGCAAAAGCGCCAGGGGCAGGATTTGTACGTTTCGGTCAACATAAGCGCGGTGCAGCTTATGCAAACGGACTTTGCCGATACCGTCTACCTTGCTTTGAAGGAAATGGGGCTTAACGGCTCCGCGCTGCAGTTGGAGATTTCCGAGCGGATCATGGATGTATTCATGGCCCAGGCGGATAAGCTGCACGTGCTGCGGCGGATGGGCGTGCGCATCGCCCTGGATGATTACGGCGCGGGCACAGGCGCGCTCACCCACCTGTACAACATGCCCCTGGACGTTTTGAAGGTGGACAAAAGCTTCCTGACAGGCGCCTCCGCCAGCCAGGGCAAGGAATTCATTTTGAAGACGCTGGTGGATCTGGCCCACAACCTGAATCTGCAGGTAGCCGCCGTAGGCGTGGAGCATTTCAAGCGCCTGAACACACTGATGAAGCTGAACTACGACATGGCTCAGGGCTACCATTTCTGCCCGCCGCTGAATCCCACCGCACTGGAGGTGTTCCTGGACACCCGGGCGCAGGAGGGAAGCAGGTAGGCAGGGATAGAAAGGAAGACGCGTATGTTCAAAAAGTTCCGCAAAGGCAGGGGCCTTCTTTTTGCACTGATGCTTTGCTGCGCAATTGTCTCATCGGCGCTGGGCGAAGCATCCGGGCAGAGCGCAATCACTACGCCGGACCCGCAGCTTGCGGCCGCCTTTGAAACCGGCGGTTTGACGCTGCGGGAGATACCCTTGTTTTCCGACCCGGGCGGGTATACGCTGCGCATCCCGAAGGCTTACTTTGAATCGGCGCTGAAGGATTCCCTGAACGGCAAGGAGGTTACCTATTCCCAGGATGGCGCGTGGGTGATGGCGGAGCTGTCCAAAGAGGATCTGGCGCTTATGCCCCTGCCCGACGCCTGCAGCATTTCTCCCGATGGCGGAAGGATCCTGTGCATGGACCGGGAAAGGGCCTATGTGGTGCAGGGACGTGTCATCACTGTAATCGCGCCGGACTTTACCCGCGGCGTGCCCGACAGCCATGGAAGCTTCGCCAAGTTTGCCGCCATGCCCCCCGGCCAATGGACGGGAAGCGAGGGCGTCGCCTGGTCGCCTGACGGCCGGTATGCGGTGCTGACCAACTTCAGGTTCGTACTGATGATGATGAAATTTATCTATGGCCTGAACATCATCGATACCCAAACAGGCCAGTTGTACTGCGCCGACACATACCCCGACAAGCCGTTTGAAGGTGGGGCCTCGGTCATTCAGGCCTGCTTTGACACATCCGGGCGGTATGTCTATTACATGCTGTACGGCCCGATGGGCCAGGACTCGCCAAACACCCTGATGCGCTATGATATGGAGACCGGTGAAAAGGAACAGCTTTATGCCGGCGCCGTGCGCTCGGCCTACCCCAGGCTGCAATGGGCCCCTGGAGGGCAGCTTGTGAACCTCACGGACGCCCTGAAAGCCGATGAAGCATTGGGGCTGAACATCTTCGGGGAAAAAGGCGGCGCGTGGACAGCCTCTTCCCTGGCGTTTTCCCAGCCGTTGGCCATTGCCAGGCCAACCTATCTGGAGACCGGCCCGGCGGGCCTGGGCGTCCTGTTGCAGAGCGTTGTGACGGCCTCCCTTCAATTGCCGGTGCGCTTTGACATGAACGCAGGCTTTGCAGGCTACGATGAATTGCTGCTGATCGAAAGCCTTGACGCGCCTTCCGCCGCCGCCCTTCCCCTATCCGCGGCCTCCTATGGGGGCGGCGGTGAACTGGCGGAAAAAATCCCCAAGGGCAAGGTGCTGCCCTGCGCAAACATCACATTATCCCCGGACGGCCATTACGCGCTGCTGCTTGTATTGTCAGACAGCCAGACCTGCGGCATTTTGATGATGGACCTGAAAACACTGGCGCTGCGGCAAGTGAAGCTGCCCGCCGGCGCGGTCCCCGTGCATCCCTACCGCACCCCCTCCGGTTTCGGCTGGTATGACGGGAATAAGGTGGTCATCCCGGCTACCGACGGCCTGAGGCTGTATGAATTCGCCTATTGAAAGAAAAGTTTACAATGTTTGCGCGCCCGGATGCAATTTGCGTCCGGGCTTTTTGATCTAATAAGTGAAAGCAACGTTGCAACATGCGGAGACAACTATGACCAAAGAGTGTTTTACCCGGGAGATGCTGGCTCTTTCAGACACGATGTACGGCGTGGCCCGAACCTACCTGCGTTCCTATGACGACTGCGCCGACGCGGTGCAGGAAAGCATTTTGAAGGCATGGGCCTGTTTGCCCTCCCTTAGAAAGGAACAGTATTTTGGCACCTGGGTCATACGCATCCTCATCAACGAATGCAAAAGCATGCTCAAAAGGCAAAAGCGCACGGTACCGGTAGCGGAGTTCCCCGAAACGGCAGGCATGCCGGAGGCGGACAACGGCCTGTACGAAACCATGCTGGCGCTGGGGGAAAAGTACCGCGTCCCCCTGGTGCTGTACCATTGTGAAGGGTATTCCATACAGGATATTGCCCGGATACTGCGCCTGCCAAAGGGTACGGTATCCAGCCGCCTCGCCCGAGGCAGGGAGATTTTGAAGCGGGACTACTTCAAGCGGGAGGTGTGCTTTGATGAGGGATGAACACTTGACCCATCAGCGCCTTTTCGGCCAGACGCCCAAGGATTTTTCCCTGAGAATCGAACGAACCCTGAACAGGTTGAAAGGGGACCGGCCCATGAAAAAAAGAATCGGCGGCGCTCTGATCATAGCCGCCATGCTGTTGCTGCTCTGCGCCGCTGCCGTGGCCGCGGTGCAGGGCAGCGGGTTGGAATGGTTCTACGCGCATGTCTTCCGCGCCCCCACGATGCCGGATAACGTTGATCAAACCATTCAAAACGAAATTTGCCAGACGGTGGTGGAGGAGCATCCATTGCTGCACCTGAGGGTGGAAAGCGCCGTATGGCTGCCCAAGGAATATGATCTGAATTACCCGTCGGAAAGAACGCTGGAGGTGCTCTTCTTCGCTGCGCCCAAAGATTCTTCCGAATATGAGGTCCATCCCTGGATGGAACTCAATAGAGCCGGAGCTTACGGAGAGGATACCCTTTGTACTCAAAAGGGATCCGGCCCTGTCCGGGAGGTGATGACGAACCCTGGCAAAACACTGCTGCTTTTCAGCCCTGACAGCGACGCTCTTCTGACCATAGCCGGCTCACGGGGCATAAAGCTGCCCATTTCCTTCTGCTACCACACCTATGATGACGCGGGGAATATACTTGGCTACTTCAGCTTTCACATAAGCGATGATCTGATCGGTACGCTGAAAACATACGCGGACAAGGACGGCGTGGTTTCCCTGCTGTACACGGACCGCTCCTGGCTGTGGAATGAACAGGGCGATCAGGAGGGCCTCACCCACAAGGGAACCGTGTCCTTCCAAATCAAGCTGCCCGATTGATCAGGGCAGTCAAAAGCAAAAAGGCGGATACTGCATGTATAAAGAGATTTGCCGCAACATGGCACGGGGGCTTGTGCTCCTTCTATGCCTCATGATCTGTTTCCCGGGCCGAATGGCTTTGGCGGAAGGCGCCGCCTATCAGGCAAAGAACGGTGAAACCATCCGCCGCCTTATCGGCGGCGAAGACAAGGCGTATATCCTCACCTCCCAGCGGGTGGTGGAACTGACGTACAGGGACGGAGTCCCCGCCCAACGGGAGCTCGCCGGAAATCCCCGGGATGTAAGCTTCCTGTGCCAAACCTCCGGCGGGCTGATCGGCATCACGGCCCAAAACGATTGCTATCTGCTGAACGGAGATGCATGGAACAAGGTGGACCTGGCTTCAGGCGATCCCGGTCTCATGGAGCTCGGCCTGAGCGTTTTCGCCGCCGCCGCTCTGGGAGATGACATTTATGAATGGGTGTATGACCCCGGGACGGATGCCAGCCGCTGCCTTCTCCTGCGCCCCATGGCCGGGACCCTCCGGGAGGTGCCCGACCTTCATTCCGCGGACACGGCGGCGGCCTGGCGTCAGGGGCAGCTTCTTTTCACCGCTTATGATGAAAACGGGAATGAGTGGCTTTACGCGTATGATACCGGCGCCGGAACCATTTCACCGCTTGCGCTGGACAACGCCCCCGGGAGTTTTGCGGCACTTTGGTATGACCCGGAGAATGACACCCTGTATGTGGCAGGGCCGGAGGATATCGTGGCTTCCGCCTCCGGCGGCGCTTTTCAGAGGGTATCGCCCCTGAAAGATGCAAACGGCCTGGCCGGGCTGGGCAGCAATGTCCTGGCGGTTTTAAGCGGCGGCAGCGTGTATGCCTGGGACAGGAACGAGCGGTCGTCCACGCCTTCCCTTACCGTCATGAACGTATTCTCCCGGTTCGATACCGCCTTTACCGCCGGTACCGGCGTTGCCCTTACATCCTTCAGCACCCCCGGCGATATGAGTGTGATGGAGCACATGAGCTACGCTTTGGCCAGCCGGGATGGCACCGTGGACATCTATGGCTTTGCCACCCGTGACGGGCTGAAAACCATCGGGGAAAAGGGCATGTTCACAGACCTTGGTCAAAGCGCTGTCCTTGCCCAAAACGCCCAAAGCCTATATCCCGCCCTGTATGAAGCCGTTGTCTATGAGGGGCAATTGGCGGCCTGGCCAATGAATGTGCAATCGTTCCTCCATGTCCAGGAAACGGGCATCCTTGACCGGTACGGCCTTTCCTCCCCCGAAACCTTTGACGGGCTGATGGACCTGATCCCCAGGCTGGCCGAGGGGGACATGCTGGCCGACAACGGGCTGTGCGTGTTTGACACCATGGCCTGCACCAAGGAGGGCTTGCTGAAATACTTTACGCGCCAGTACCTGCTCGCCCTTAAGAAGGACGGCGTGCGGCTTACTTTCGATATGGACCTGTTCCGGCATATGGCCGGGCGCATTTTAAGCGAGGCGCCGGATACGGATCCGGTGCCGTTGAAAACGGGAGAGGAGTCCCCCTTGTTCACCCTGGCTGCTGTGGCCGGCGGGATCAGCGAGGATATGAGGCCGCCCTTCCGGCTGTCTGAAAATGATCCCGCCATTGAGACCCTGGTTCAGGTGGCGGTGGTCAATCCCTTTTCCCCCCGCCGGGAGGAGGCCATCCGCTACCTGGAATTTTGCGCCCGGCAGCGGGATGAGCAAAGCTATTTTTACTACGCCGACATGCGGGAGCCCTGGCCCGACCATTACGCCCAGGATGAACTGTACCGGCTGAACCAGGCCCTTGACCGGGAAAAATCCCGCCAGGTAAAGCCGGAGGAGGAAAAGGCGCGCCAGGAGGAAATCGCCCGGCTGCAGGCGGATATCGCCCGGAACGAGGAACGCAAATATGCCGTCACCCCGGAAGCCATCGCCCATTACCACCGCCTGGCGGAAAGGTTTGTGGTCAGCGGGGACAGCCTGCTTTCCTACGGCAGCATCGGCATAGACAGCTTCATCGACCAACTGCTGGCGGGAAGGTATGGCCTGGAAGGCTTCATTACCGCCGTGGATGCCAGGATACGCCAGGTGTACGCGGAAAACGGGATGTGATCTCCCGGAATGATACCGCTTTGAAAGCTGGCGGATGGATACTCATTGAAAACATTCATACGTCGATGGCGATATGCTCCGGCAGGGAAGTCAATCAACTCATGGCAACCGTAGGAGCGAGCTGCGTTCGCCCTCCCCGTCGCGGCAAATAATACGCTTGGGCCCCCGGCATTCCGTGCTTCAAGCGGATGGCATCAGGACCACAGGGCGGGCGAACGCAGTTCGCCCCTACGCTGTAAAGCGTAGGTTGGCCTTTCCTCCGGTGCTTGTATGCTCCGGCAGGGAAGTCAACAAACAAATTGCGTCGTAGGGGCGATTATCAATCGCCCGCC
>JAEWWY010000289.1 GCA_023458835.1 Bacillota bacterium | reverse complement strand
GATCAAGGTGGGCTCCATGATGGAAACGCCCTTGGAAAACGGCCTGTCCCATTTTATCGAGCACATGGTGTTCAAGGGCACGGCTAAGCGCACGGCCCGGGATATCGCCGAGGAAATGGACGCGGTGGGAGGGCAGTTGAACGCCTTCACCGCCAAGGAATGCACCTGCTTTTACGCCAAGGTCATCGATGAAGACCTGCCCCTGGCGGTGGATATATTGAGTGATCTTACGCTGAACGCCACGCTTAACGAGCAGGAGCTGAACAAGGAGCGGGGCGTCATCCTGGAGGAAATCTCCATGGTGGAGGATACGCCGGAGGATCTGGTGCATGAGCTTTTGAGCGAGGCCCAGTTCGAGGGCCAGGCGCTGGGTATGCCCATCCTGGGCCCGGCGGACAGCATCCGAAAATACAGCCGGGATGACCTTTTCACCTTCCGCAGGACCCATTACCGCCCGGAAAACGTGGTGGTGGCCATCGCGGGTAACTTCAATAGGGCTGAGCTTGAGGGATTGCTGGACAAGGCCTTTGGCTCCTGGCAGGGAACAGGCATGCCTGACGCCATCGGAGAGACGATGGCAAGGACCCAGCGCATTCTGTTCAAGGACAAGGATACCGAGCAGGTGCATATCTGCATGGGCTATCCCGGCAAGCCCATGGGCCATGACGATATTTATCCTGTAGCCGTGTTCAATAACATCCTGGGGGGCGGAATGTCCTCCAGGCTTTTCCAAAGGGTGCGCGAGGAGCTGGGCATGGCTTATACCATATACAGCTACCCCGCCACCTATCCCAACTGCGGCGTTTTGAACCTGTATGCCGGGACCTCGCCGGAAAACGCGGGAACGGTGCTCACGCAGATGGAGATTGAGGCGAAGAAGCTGCTTCAGGACGGCGTGACGGACAAGGAGTTCATCCAGTCCAAGGCGCAGTTGAAAGGCTCGTATATCTTGGGTCTGGAGAGTGCCTCCAGCCGCATGCAGGCCATCGGCCGGGGCGAGCTGTTGTTGAAGCATCCGCCTGCGCCGGAGGAGACCATTTCAAAGATCGAACGTGTGACAAAGGATGACGTGCTCCGCGTGGCAGGGGAAATCCTGTCCCACCGTCCCAGCGTTGCCGTGGTGGGCAAGCACGCTGAGAAATATCTGCAATTCATACAAAAGTAAGGGGGCCGCGGCCATGGCCGACAAGCTGGATGAGATTTTCGCCCTGCAGCGGAAATTCAATGAATCCCTGGTGGTTTCCCGGCACCTGGAACACATTTCCCCCGAGGAGTGGATTCAAAAGCAAACGCTGGCCATGATCTCGGAGCTTTCGGAACTGATCGACGAAGTGAACTTCAAACGGTGGAAAAACAAAAAGCCCGTCAATGAGCAAGCCGTGAAGGAAGAACTGGTGGACATCCTCCATTTTTTCGTGAGCATGTGCCTGCAGGCGGGCATGACGCCGGAAGAACTGTATACCATATATAAGGAAAAGAACAGTGAAAACTTCCGCCGCCAGCAGGGTCAAAGTGCGAAGCAGGGGTATGCGCTGGGGGAATGACCCGGGACTCCTGCCAAAGAGATAAAGTACCTTTGGCATCCCATTATATTTATACAAAAGCCTGCCCATTCCATCCGCAATATGCTTGGAAGAGGCAGGCTTTCACATCTTATATTCACAATGGGGATTCTAAAGGGATTTTATCCCTTTAGCGGGGTCCAGGGGCAGAGCCCCTGGGCTAAAACATTTTTTTGCGCCACAGGAAAAACCCGGCCAGCAGCGCGCTGAAGACGGAGATCGCCGCCACGATCCAGAAACCGTAGGGGGATTCCTGAAAGGGGACGCTCACGTTCATACCCCAGAGGGCGGCTACCAGCGAGGGGATGGCTACGACCATGGTGAGGCTTGTGAGCACCTTCATAACGATATTCAGATTGTTGCTGATGATGGAGGCAAAGGCATCCATGGTACCGGACATGATATCCCGATAGATGGTACACATCTCCATGGCCTGCTTGTTCTCGATGATGACGTCTTCCAGTAAGTCCGTATCATCGGGAAACTTTTTCAAGGCGTCCAGGCGAAGCATCTTTTCCATGACGGTCTCATTGCCCTTCAGGGAGGTGCTGAAGAACACCAGGGATTTTTCCAGCTTCATCATTTGCAGAAGCTCGCGGTTCTTCAGGGATTTTTCCAGCTTCTCCTGCACATGCATGCTGGCCTTGTCAATCTGCTTCAGGTAGGCCAAAAAGCGGGAAGCGTTGCGGTGCAATAGCTGCAGGATAAACCGGGTGCGCTTGTGGGTCCAGAACCCCCTGACCCTCTCCTCCGTAAAATCGGCGATGATGGGCGTCTCCCTGGTAGCGACGGTGATAATGACCTCATCCACCAGGATAATCCCCATGGGGATGGTGCTATAAATATAGCCGCTGCCCTCCACTTCCACATAAGGGATGTCGACGATAATCAAAGTCTGCCCGTCATCATGCTCAATGCGGGCGCTTTCCTCTTCGTCCAGGGCGGCCATCAGGTAGGTGGGATCCAGCGCAAAGCGGGCATTCAAGCCATCGATTTCCTCTTTGGTGGGGTTTTGCAGGTGCACCCAGCAGCCCTTCTCCAGGGTGGTGCACTCCACCAGATGATCGTCTACGGTCTTGAAAATCCTCCTCATCAAAAAACCTGCCTTTCTGTGTGGCACGCACACGCAAAGGCAGGCGGGAGGCTGACAGGTAGCTTACAAAGCCACAGGAGCAGACCGCGCGCGCGTGTGGGTACGTGCCGTTATGGTACTGTACGGGTCGCCTTCCACGGCGGTCCTCTCCTTTCTTACGGCGGCATGGCCTTAAGCCTCGCACTTCCGCTTTCCTATCATAATCTCTTCCACGGTATCTGTCAACGCGTGGCCTGAAAAAAATATTTTGGCCGGCGCGAAGCCCGAAAGCAAGGCGGTGCCTTAACAGTGCACTATATATAGATTGATAGGCACAAAATGTGACCATATATGGTATTGACAGGCGGAATCGGACGCACTATAATGACAATGCTCTTTCGACATGGGCACGATGTGTGCGTGAAAAAGTTGTCGCAAAATCAAGATTCTGTGGCTGGGGCCCCAGCCATAAGCAAAGCGCAGCGCTTCTTCCCGGCCACTTTAAGCAGGGATTGATTTTTTGTTCCGGAAAAGGCAGGACGCACGAAAGAATTGTAATTAGGAGGCTGGACAGCATGATTACTTCCATCAAAAAGCGGGACGGGCGGACGATGCCCTTTGATATCGACAAGATCGAGCAGGCGATTTTAAAGGCATTTTCTGCCAGCGGCAGCGCCAAGGGGATAGAGACGGCAAAAGCGCTTGCGCAGCAGGTGATGGAAGAGCTTGAGGCCAGCGAGGGCATTTCCGGCGAACCCACGGTGGAAGAAGTGCAGGACGCGGTAGAGCGCGTACTGATTGAAAAGGGCTTTGTGCGCTCCGCCAAGGCCTATATCCTCTACCGGGCCGAGCGCAGCCGCGTGCGGGAAATGAACACCCGCCTGATGAGGATATTTGAGGATATTGCCTATAAGGATGCCATCGATTCGGATATCAAGCGGGAGAACGCCAACATCAACGGCGATACCGCCATGGGAGCGATGCTGAAATTCGGCTCCGAAGGCGCCAAGCAATTCTATGACATGTATGTGATAGACCCCAAGTTCTCCCAGGCGCACCGGGAAGGGGATATCCACATCCATGACCTGGACTTTTATACCCTGACCACCACCTGCTGCCAGATTGATCTGCTGGCATTGTTCCGCAGCGGCTTCAGCACCGGCCACGGTGTTTTAAGGGAGCCCAACGATATTTACAGCTATTCCGCACTGGCCTGCATTGCCATTCAGGCCAATCAAAACGATCAGCATGGCGGTCAGAGCGTAGTCAATTTCGACTATGGCATGGCCCCCGGTGTGAAGAAGACATACATCAAGCGCTACCGGGATAACCTTTCCCGGGCTCTGGAGCTTTTGTGCGATATGGAAAACGCCGATCAAAAGGCGCGGGAATGGGTAGAGGAGTTGAAGGGGCAGGGTCTGACACCCCGGCTGGAGGAGGATCCCGCTTTCCGTGCCGCCATGAAGGAAAGGCTGAGCGCGGCAGCCGATGACAAGCTGCAGGAGCAGATTCTTGATTTTGCCAGGCACAAGGCGGAAAAGGAAACGGACAAGGCCACCTTCCAGGCCATGGAGGCGCTGATCCACAACCTGAACACCATGAATAGCCGGGCAGGGGCGCAGACGCCGTTCTCCTCCATCAACTATGGCATGGATACGTCGCCCGAGGGCCGCATGGCGGTGCGCAACCTGCTCCTGGCGACAGAGGCCGGGCTGGGCCACGGGGAGACGCCCATCTTCCCCATTCAGATCTTCCGGGTCAAGGAGGGTACATCCTTCAACCCCGGCGATCCCAATTATGACCTGTACCGCCTGGCCATCCGCGTAAGCGCGAAAAGGCTGTTCCCCAACTTTTCCTTCCTGGATGCGCCTTTCAACAAGAAGTATTATAAGGAAGGCCATCCGGAGACGGAGATCGCCTACATGGGCTGCCGCACCCGGGTGATGGGGAACGTACATGATCCGGAGCGGGAGACATCCCCTCGCCGGGGCAATGTTTCCTTTACCTCCATCAACCTGCCCCGCATCGCCATCAAGGCAAACGGTGATGTGCAGTGGTTCTTTGATGAACTGGAGCGCAAGCTTGCCCTGGGGGTAGGGCAGTTGGACGAGCATTTTGAGATCATCGCCCGCAAAAAGGTGCGCAACTTTCCCTTCCTGATGGGGGAGGGCGTGTGGCTGGATTCCGAGAAGCTGGACTGGAACGATGAGATCCGTGAGGTCATTAAGCACGGCACGCTGTCGATTGGCTTCATCGGCCTGGCAGAAACGCTGAAGGCCCTGCGGGGCGCGCACCATGGTGAAAGCGAAGAGAGCCAGAACCTGGGCTTGGAGATTATTGGGGCCATGCGCGGTTATCTGGATAAATTGAGCCATGAACGCAAGCTGAACTATACGTTGCTTGCTACCCCGGCCGAGGGGCTTTCAGGCCGTTTCGTGCGCATGGACCGGGAGCGCTTTGGCGTGATCCCCGGCGTGACCGACCGCAATTACTATACAAACAGCTTCCATGTGCCGGTATACTATCCCATCAGCGCCTTTGACAAGATCAGCATTGAGGCGCCCTATCACGAGCTGACCAACGCCGGCCACATCAGCTATGTGGAAATGGATGGCGATCCCCTGCAAAACCTGGATGCCTTTGAAAAGGTGGTCCGGTTCATGCACGACAAGGGTGTGGGCTACGGCTCCATCAACCATCCGATAGACCGCGATCCCCTTTGCGGCTATAACGGCATCATCGGCGATAGCTGCCCCCAGTGCGGCCGGGAGGAAAACGGGCAACCCTTTGAGCGTATCCGCCGCATTACCGGATACCTGGTGGGCACCCTCAACC
>JAEWWY010000288.1 GCA_023458835.1 Bacillota bacterium | reverse complement strand
GAAGGATCAGGCGGTCCTGCTAATACCGTAGGACCTCAAAAAAGGGATCAAGGAATGCAAAGCGGCATTCCTTGATCCCCGATGTAACCTTTGCCGCAGCCTGGCGGGCGTTTGATATCGCCCCTACGCCGCAAAGAGTTGGTTGGATTTTCTCCCGGCTGTTATGCGCTCCGGCAGAGAGGTCAGCAAATTCCGATCAGGCATGGGGGCGAATTGTATTCGCCCGCCTTACAGGCTTGATACGATACGCTGCTTTCAGGGCAGTACCCTGCGCTGCATTCACTGCGCCTGATACATGCCCGTCTTTTGCATGTAATTGAAAACACCCTCGCCATGCTGCTGCTCTTCCTTTTGGATATGGTTCAGGGCCTTTCGCACATTGGTATCCCGGAATTCAAAGATCGCCGTATTATAGGAGCTGGATACATACTTTTCCGTCATCAGCACATCGTTGCACAGGGCGGCGTCGTTTTGGTTCACCATCCCGGCCTTGACGCCCGGCTGCGTGTTTTGCTGACCCTGCTGCTGGCCTTGTTGCTGCTGTCCCTGCTGCTGCATGTTGGGCACCTGCCCGGCGGAAATCTGGTTCAACGTGTCCAGATGCTGCTGCTCCTGGCCGGCATAGGTGGAAAAAAGCTGCTTGAGCTCAGGGTCCTGGGCCTGGCCGGCATAGTTTTGATATTTCTCGATGCAGATCTGCTCATGGGTCTTCAGATCGTTCAGGAGCATGGTTTCCTTTTGCGTAAATGTGATGCCCATGCATTTCACCTCCAGCACATAGGTTGGCAAAACGGCGGAAAATTATTCCGCCCGGATGGTCTGGAAAAACCTTTGCCCTTTCTATCCTTTTGGCGGCCCCAAACGTATAATAGGGGAAAGCGGAAACAGCGCGCGGTTTCCTTTTCATTGCACCTGATATTGAAGCACGGAGGCTGCCATGATCTCAAGCCAGCGGTTCACGCAGGAAGTGACAGCGCTTTCCCCCACGCTCTACCGGCTGTGCATCAGCATTCTCCGTTCGGAGCAGGATGCCCAGGATGCCGTGCAGCAGGGTCTGATGAAGGCATGGCAAAAAAAGGACATCGTCAGGCCGGAGACCTTCCGTCCCTTTTTGACCCGCATCATCATCAACGAATGCCGCAACATCCAGCGCCACAGGCAGCGCATGATACCGGTGGAACAAATCGATCCCGCGGGCGAAACGTATATTCCCGAAGACTCCGGATTGAAGGCGGCCATTGACGGCTTGCCTGAAAAGCTGCGTACGCCGTTGCTTTTATATTACATGGAAAATTACCTGGAGCGGGAAATCGCACAGGCGCTTGGCATCTCCCTGGTGGCTGTCAAAAACCGCCTGTTTCGTGCGCGCAAAAATCTGAAAGCAGCCTTACATGACGAGGAGGTAGGCGCAAAATGCGAAAGCTGAATCTGCATCCACAGGGATTGAAGGCGCTCTATCCTCCTATGTCCGAGTCATTCCATCATACGGTGCAAAGCACGCTCCATCATTTGGAGCATGAAAAGGAGTGCCTCAAAGTGAAAAAGAAGATGTCAACCACATTGATCATCGCGGTCCTGCTGCTGATTGTGACCGTCACCGCCGCCATCGCACTGACCCAGTCGAATCTGCTGGGGGTCATGTTTGGCGGCAACGGGCAGGTGCCCGAAGAACTGGAGGAAATCGTCAGCAAGCCGGAAGCAACGGTGACAACCCCAGACGCCAAGGTAACGCTGTCCGAATACCTGTATGATGGAGAAAAGCTGCATCTGTATTGGACCATTGCCAATCAAACAGACCGGCAGATCATGGTCACCATGACCCCTTTTATGTTCAACGGAGCGAAGGGGAGCTATAGGTTAATGGATGTGACCGCAGAGGGAATGCCGCTGATTCAAACCGACAACCATGGCTTTGGGCAGATACTGGGTGGTGAGGCGGATGATTTTGCCTTGCCCGGCAGCGTGAACTATTACAGCCTCCATGACAACCCAGGGGAATATGTGCAAGGGTATCACACCTTCGTATGGGGGGAGACGCTGGAAATCACCGGCGACCTGTATATCTGGGAGCTGTTGAGCGCGCCCGACCCGGTTATACCCGATAATATCCTGAAGATGGTATACTCATTCGAACCGGCTATTATCGATAATCTTAAGGCTCAGGGAGGCTTATTCGATTTAAAAGCCCTGCACGGCATACCCACGGACCGCAGCGGCCTGTGCGGCCTCAATTGGCTTATTCTGAATGACTATTACGATGACCTTTACCACCCTGTTGACTATTTAAGTCCGGAGGAAAATCAAAACACGTATGAGAAGAATGGCTGGGCCAGATTGATATTTCAGCAGCCTGTAAAATTCTCCATTACACTGGACGCCAAAGATATCAAACAGGCGAAGCCTGTGAAGACTGCCTTTGAGACGGATAACTTTACCCTGAATATCAAACGGATGGCCTATATGCCTACAGGCGGGACCCTGGTACTGCATACGGAGCCCAAAGACCATATCCCGGTACAAAACGGCTTCATCCCTGACGGATATGGCTTTTCAATACTGGACGCGGATACCATGGAACCGCTGGGCCGTGCTACAGGCTCAGGCTCGACAAGTGGACCGGATGGCTATATCAATAGAGAAGATACGATTGTGCTCACGCCAGTGCCCGGCGAGATGCCCGAAGCCATGCTGATCGTGCCGGTCGTATCTAATCCCAAATGGGATGAAAATTCCAAAAACTTTGACCCGAAGGCTGCTCTGGATCCGGATAATAAAAGCTTTTTTAAGTACGACATGGAAAATGCGGTGAAAGTCGAGCTTGAATGGCAATAAACAGGAGGGCTGCCCCGCTTCGTTTTCGGAGCAGCCCTCCAATTCACTATATGGTTAGAAATGCTCCGGATCGGTGGGATTGTTCAGCACGCCGAAGGCCACCAACAGGGCCAGCACGGCATCCACCACTTGCTGCAGGGGTTCCCGGGTGATACCGATAGCCTGGTATAGGCCCAGGTTGCCCAGTAAGGTCAGCAGGATGGCGGCAATGGAGGCCCACATCACCTTGGATTTCCATCTGCTTTGCGTCACGAGGGTCTCTCCTTTCGTTTGTACAGGCATGATGTCTATTAAGGGGTACGGGCGGGAATATTCCCGCCCTTTCATATTATTCCCCTTGCCGGGAAAACGCTTCTCCCGGTTGAAAATCCGGCCCCGAAAGCAGCGCATTTTTCCGGATGCTTCATGTGGGGCGCCCTGAAAATAAGCAAACTGCATCAAGCCCATACAGCGGGCGAACACAGTTCGCCCCTACGGTTGCAAGGAGTTGATTGACTTCCCTGCCGGAGCATACGAG
>JAEWWY010000287.1 GCA_023458835.1 Bacillota bacterium | reverse complement strand
AACCACCAGCAGAGCTGGTGAGAGAAAAAAACTTTAGATACAAGAGAAACCTCCTTTGCTAGAATGAAGCTGGTCTGGCAACCGCAACAAAGCAAAGGAGGTTGAGTCATTTATGACAAATGACAATCGTAGCTTATCACACACCAAGTGGAATTGTAAATACCACATTGTATTTGCAGCGAAATACCGGCGGCAAGAAATATACCGAAAGATAAAGGCGGACATAGGGAAGATCATGAGGCAACTATGTGAGATGAAGAAAGTAGAGATCATCGAAGCAGAAGCATGTCCGGATCATATCCACATGTTAGTGAGCATCCCGCCAAACATCAGCGTATCGCAATTCATGGGGTATTTGAAGGGAAAAAGTTCGTTGATGATCTTCGACCGACACGCGAATCTGAAGTACAAGTATGGGAACCTGCATTTCTTGTGCCGCGGATACTATACGGGAACAACTCAACGAGGATGTGATGGGGGACCAATTGTCATTCAAGGAGTACATAGACCCGTTTACGGGTAGCAAGAACCCCAAGGCATAGAAAAGGGCCGCTTTAGCGGCGGCCCGAAAAGGAACTGCGGTTGCCAGACGATTCAATGCGCCTTTAGGCGCGGCTGGTCATTTCGCCTTGAAGGCGTGGTGCATACCACCGGCTTCGCCGGTGGTTTTGATTGGTGTCACATAATTTACTATCTGCCCACCATCTCTTCCGGCTGGTAGAGCTTGCTGGCTGCTTTCTTCAGGTCATACATCCAATCCATTTACTGATGTGAAAAATGAATGGGTTCATTATGGTTGGCATGAAAGTTTTGTTTTGTTCTAAAGCCATCCAGATGCAGTAAGTTGTGTCAATAGCGGCTATATGCAAGTGACGCATATAGCCGCTATTTGCGATTTCATGCGGCGGCAAAAATGATCCTATATTGGCAGCTTTATGTTTCAATTTTCTGGAAGCAGATCAGGGTAGGCAAGCTGTGCCAAGTCCTTTACGCTTTGTACAATAAACTGGGATTCGATGAGCCTCAATGGATGCACATTGCGGTTTTGGATCGCCGTGACGGCAGAAAGCGCCGGATTACAAATGAGGTGCTGAGCATGAGCTTCCCGCCCGGCAGGCTTTCGTCCGCGATGTCGCCGCCCGTCACTTCCTTTTTGATGGTCGTGACCGTGCCCGATTCATCAATGGAGATAGTGTAAAAGCTGCTGTCCGCGCCCTTCACGACCAACTCGCCAACGGTTAGGGAGGCGATGTTGGCCTCGGTGACGACGAGGTCGGCCACGTACAGCTGTCCGTTGATGCCGCGCTCGATGATCGCCGTCCCGGTGGTCAGGTCCTTGATGTTCGCCCAATTGATGTCGGCGTTTTCAATGCTGGCGTTTGTAATATCCGCGATGGCGGTGTTGAGGTCCGCGATTGTCCTGCAACACCACCTCCAGGTTAACCAGGGTGATATCGTCCTTGGCAAACAAGCCATGAAGCCCGAAAAAAGGCCATGTCATTCCCTTCTGTGCGATCAGATTGTCAAAGGAACGATCACTTTTGCATGTCTTCTCCTCGCCACCCAGCACACAATCCCCTGCCAAGGAAAGAAGAGCACTGGTCAGGTCTTCCGTTCCTTCGATATTCCCTGGGGGTGGTATCGCTGCGGATGCCGGTATTGCAGTAGTGAACAGCAAGGAAAAGCATACAATGCATTCCAACCATCTTGTGTTCTTCAACTCAGGTCTCCTTGATTTATGTTTCACCCTCACTATGTCGTCTGGTTTTCGTTCCATCACAGGAAAATTAAAAAAGTATGCGGAATGCTTGTGTTTTCATTCCGCATGCTTCTTATAAGGCTGAAAAGGAAAGACGAAGCAATCCTGTCGTCCAGCACGGGAGGCACATGCTCCGCCTTTCCATGTTCCGTCAGATTTCCGCCTCCATGCCGTCGAAGGCCGCCAGCCAGCCCCGCTTTCCGGCCTCCTGCTCCAGTTGCCGGTGCAGCGCTCCGCCGCCGTGGGAAAAATGGTTCACCAGCACCTTGGCATCCTTTTTCAGGCCGCCGTTTTCCATCAGATCGCTCACCATGGCCTGGCATTGGGCGAGGGTCATGTGGTGGTCGCCCGCGCCGTTGTACACGCCCGTGCAGTCCAGGCTCACGGCATCCAGCCCCCTGCCCTGCAAAAAGCCCGTCACCTCCGGGAAGAAGGGGCCGGTGTCATGGGCGTACAGCAGGCTCCTTCCGCCCCGGGAGATCAGATAGATCATGGCCCCTATGCCCGGGGCATGGTTGGCCGGAAGGGCGGTCACCTGGGTTTGCTCATCCAGGGCGATGGTCTGGTAGGGTGAAATGCCCACGGGCTTGATGCCATAGGCGCTCACGTCGCCCCCCAGCGCTCCCCGCAGGAACCCGATGGTTTCCCGGCTGCCAATCACCTGCATGGGCTGGTCCAGCACCAGGGCGAAGGGCCGGGTGCGCATGTTGAGCAGCTCCCCGGAAAAATGGTCGCTATGGGCGTGGGTGACCAGCAGATGCTTAACATGCCTTGGCTCAAAGCCATGCACATATATATGATAAAACAGATCCGGGCCGATATCCAATTGGATATCCTTATCGATGGCGCTCATATGCCGCGCCCTGATCTCCTTGCCGCCAAGCCGCCTGGCCTCTTGGCACACCTCACAGGAACAGTACAAGCCGGGAATGGCCTCCGCCGCCGCGGTGCCATAACATGTAAGCTTCATTTTCCTTATGCTTCCTTTCCTAAACGGATCAAAAACCGGCCGGAGATATCCTCATCATACCACATTTTAAAATTGGTGCCCCACAGGTTGTTGTATAGGCAGAAAAACGCCTGCCCATTCCATGCCTCCCCGTCAAAGTCCAGCAGCTTGGGGCTGCCCAGGCATACAAGGGGCGTATCCAGGGGAATCACCTCCAGCGCCTGATCATCACAATCAAACCGGATGGCCTGCACGCCATGGGTGCGCCGGTTGCCCCCTGCGGCGCAGGTCTCGGGATCGACCCATTCCCCGATTTTTTGAAGGGAGACAGCCGCGCTTTCCTTTACGCGGATGGGAAGAAACAGCGCCTCGGGCTTTCGGTTGGCGGGCTTTCGCCGCAGTGCCACAGTCACCATCAGGCCGCCTTGCTTAAGGGAAAAGCGCAGGGAAAAGGCTTGCGGGCACCCCGCCAGATCATGAGGGCCCCTGGGATATTCCCCTTCCAAGTGCCAGGCTTCATCCGATCCCGTGACGTTTATCACATGAGGCGTGTGAATCCGGTCCTCCTTGGGAGCGTCGCTATGCTCCGCGCCGGGCTTGCAGTTGTCCGGGATGGCCCAATCTAAGTTGCTCTCCATATCCGTCAAGTAGCGATTCACCAGCCGGTCATACGCATCCAATCCCACTTCCTGATAGATGGGCGGCCGGATGGACAAAAGCGGCCGGCCCCCCAGGGACACATGGACCTCGCCTCCCTCCAGGCGAAGGGTGAAGGGGCCGACGGAGGACTCAAGGCCCGATTCTTCCCCGACGGGCGGCACGGAGAGTTCCCCAAGAGCCGCCTCCGCCTGGGCGCGCAGAGCTTCCGGCAGCAGCGCCACAGCCCGCTTCACATAGCTGCGCTGCTCCTGATGGGAGGCTTCAAACAGGGAATAGCTCCGGTCCTCCCAGGCGATACCCTGGGGCTTCAAGCGCTCAAACTCCCGCCTGGCAAAATGGAAGCAATTGTCGCAGCCCACGCCCAGCCCGTCCTCATCCCTAAGCTTATCCCGTCGGCGGGCGCGCTCAAAGTCTGCCCGGCTCCAGTTGGAAAAGTCGGTAAGGAACTTTTTGGTGTCCAGGCCCCAGGTATGTTCTCCCACCAGCAAAAGCTGCTCCAAAAAGGCCTCCCGCGGGGTTTGCCCGCCTGGGAGCGCGGCCATGCCCGCCCAGGCCCCGGCCTTATCCCAGCTTCGGCAGAGCCTTTCCAGCGCCCGCAACTCTCCCGTCTTTTTCGGGTCGCAGCCCACGCCGTGGACCCAGGTATCCCCGATCTCCCCCCGGATGACGGGCAGCCTGTCTGCCAGGGGCATCAGCCCCTCCGCAAATGCATCCAGGGTGGAGGCGAATACCTGGGCATCCGGAAACTGCTTTTGCAGGCCCTCGAAAGCCTGCTGAAGGAACGCGGCGGCGGGCGGGCCGGCGTTATCGTCCGTATGCAGGAAAACCAAAGCCTCGTCATGGCCGCCGATGGTGGTCAGCCCTCCGTAGGTGCGGGTGTAGTTGACCATCAGGCGCTGGCCCGCGGCGTTTTCCCATAGGAAAAGGCTTGGAACCTTGGGCATCATGGACACGGCGTTGATGCCCAGGTGCAAAAACGTGACCCCGTGGCTTAAAAGGGGCGCGATGATACCCGCCGTATGGCCCGGCACATCGGACATCTTGGCCGCGATGGTTTTTTTGCCAAAGCGCCTGTCCAGCCGCCGGGCGATGTTCAGCCCCGCGTCAAAGAGCTCCGGTCCGCACAGCTCGGAGTGGGTGGTGAAGGGCATGGCGTGGTAAGCCACGTATCCCTGGCGGATGGCCTGATCCAGTTGACCTGCGGCCTCCTGATCCAGCGTCCGGAGGGCCAGGTCGATCAGGTACGAGCCCACCGTCCACACAAAGCGCGGCGGCTCCCCCTGCCTGTTCACCTCCCGGGCCACCCGGACGGCGGCAGGGATAAACTTATGCAGATAATGTTGCACCACCTGGTCTGAAAAATCGGTAAAGCCGATGTCCAGGTGGGTTTTGAATACCACGTGCACTTTGCGGATCAAGGCAAGCCCCCCGTTTTTTTTCGAATATAGATGGGATTGCCGATGCTGGCCAAGGTCCCACCAAGGCCGGGCAGGCTGCGCCATACCTCCAGGCGCACGAACAGGCTTTCCTTTAGCTGTGCCTGGGTTTCATAGCGGTGGCAGGCGCCTGGGGTCAAAAGCAGGATCACCCCGGTTTCATCGATCAGGCGGATCTCATCCATATCGGACAGGCGGTCGATCCTGATCTGAAGGCTTCTGTCCTCCCCTGTATACACGTCTCCCATGCGGGCCTTCCCCAGCTCCATGTACAGCGCCGGGGCGTTCATATCCATGCCGATGAAAGCGTGCCCGGCCTTCATGGCCTCCAGGATGGCGCTGCCGGAGCGGCCCCTGCTGTACAAAAAGGTGCAGGGCGTAGCCAGGGTGCGGAACAATTCCGAATGATGGCAGTCGCTGCCGCCGATGGCCGGCCATACGCGCCCCTTCGCAAGCTCCGCCTGCCAAAGGTCGATGCAGCCCTTGTTCCAGGGGGTAAAGGGGCCGTTCCAGATCTCTATCAGGTCGGCGGGCACATCCTTAGAAACGCCCAGCTTCCAGCCGCAGCTTGCGTCGACGGGGTGGTTGATGGAGGCGATGGCGCCGTTTGCCCGGCCCTCCCGCATGATGGCCAGCACGTCCTCCCTGTTATTGGCCACGTATGTCTTGATGGGGCGCGCCACGCCGTACAGGTTGTAGTGGCCGTCATAGTAGGTGGCCTCCACCCCGGGCAGCACCGTCAGGCCGGGGGTGGAACGCAGGGAATCGTTGGAGGTCATGCTGTTGTGGTCGGTGACGAATAGGTAGTCCAGCCTGTCCTGCCTGGCCCTGTCCAGCAGCTCCTCCACCGTGTACCAGCCGTCGGAATGCACGGTGTGGCAGTGGGTCTCTCCCCGCAAAAGCACCGTTTCCCTGGGCGTTTGCGTCACGGTGATGGCTACCTCGCAGCCGCCCTCCTCCACGGCATAAGCGCCCAGCACCAGGTGCCAGGTGCCGGGCACAAGGGGCACGCCCCGGTAGCCGGGTGTGGCGTAATTTTCATGGATCACGATCTCCCGCCGCTCGGAGCCGGAGGCCCCCACCAGGGTATGCTCCGGGTTCTCCAGCGCCAGATCGATGATGTTGACCTCCCGCCGCAGGGTTTTCCCGCCCTCCCCCGGTGACACGCGGTGGCGGGTATAGCCGTAGGCGATGGCCAGCGTTTCCACGTTGTCCCCCACATGGATCGGGACGCGCAGGTATTGCTTCTCCTCCCGCTTTTCGATCAGCCGGGTAAAGGAGGTGACGATGGGTGCCATGGCTTACAGCTCCTTTACAATGGTAGAATTCGGTTCATCCCTTGGCCGCGCCCAATGTCAGCCCGCCGATCAAAAAGCGCTGGGCCAGGCTGTAGGTGACGATCAGTGGGATCACCGTGATGACGATGGCGGCCATCCTGGCGTTTTCATAAATTTGCGCCGTGCCCGAGGTGCTGTCGGTGGGCTGGGTCAGTTGCCGGAGGATGATGGGCAGCGTGAATATCTTGGGGTCGTTGATGATGATCAGCGGCACCATGAAGGAATTCCACTTGCCGATAAAATCCAGGAACGTGATGGCTGCCAGCCCCGGCAGGGCCAGGGGGATATAGATGGTCAGGAAGATGCGGATTTCCGACGCGTTGTCCATGCGCCCCGACTCTGCCAGGGATTCGGGCACGGAGAGGAAGTAGTTGCGCATCAGCATCACCGAAAAGCCGGACACCAGGCCGTTGACGATCAGCCCCGCGTAGCTGTTCAGCAGGCCCAGCGACTTGTACAGGGAGAAGATGGATACCAGTGTCATCTCCCCCGGGATCATCATCGTTACCAGAATGAAGGTGGCGATGGTCTTGCGGAAGGGCAGTTCCCTTTGGATGAGCACATACCCGCCCATGGCGGACAAAAGCACCGTAAGCAGTGTGCCGGCCACCGCCGTCAGGGCGGAGTTTTGAAAGGCGCGGCCAAGGCTCTGCTCCCGCCAGATGAAGCTATAGCCCTCGGTGGAAAACTCCTTGGGCCACAGGATCACGTTGGATACCTGGGAAGCGGCGTTGCTGGACAGGGAAATGGACAGCACGTTGAGCATGGGCACGATCATCATAAGAAAAATAAGGCTCAAAAGCGCCCAGTTCAGGCAACGCTGCCACAAGGCCATCTGGTTGCGGAAGGGCTTTGAAGGCTTCGCTTCCCGTTCAAAGATCGCGTGTTTCATCGGCTTCCCCTCCTTAATAGCTGGCGTCCTGGTCATACTTGGCCAGGCGGCGCACGATGATGGTCAGCACCAGGGTAATGACGATCACCACTG
>JAEWWY010000286.1 GCA_023458835.1 Bacillota bacterium | reverse complement strand
CGCCCCGGGCTACCTGCGCGACCTGCCGGAAAGGGAGGGGCGGGGGGGGGGGGGCACCGGCGGGGCCAACACGACGGTAGGCGGCGAGCTTTTGGCGGTGGAATGCACCATCATGCAGGGCGCGGGCGGCATTCAGTTGACCGGCCAGCTTGGCGATGTGATGAAGGAAAGCGGCAAGGCGGCACTCTCCTGGGTGCGCGCCCATACGCAGATGCTGGGCATCGCCCCCGATTTTTACAAGCTGGACGATATCCATATCCACGTTCCGGAAGGCGCCGTGCCCAAGGATGGCCCCTCCGCCGGCGTCACTATGGCCACAGCGCTGGTATCGGCGCTGACTGGCATACCCGTCAGGCAGGATATTGCCATGACCGGGGAAATTACGCTTCGCGGCAGGGTCCTGCCCATCGGCGGATTGAAGGAGAAAACCCTGGCAGCTTACCGGGCCGGCATCCGCACGCTGATCATCCCCAAGGAAAACGATAAGGACCTGGAAGAAATTCCGGCCCATGTAATAAAGCTGTTCAAGGTAGTGAAGGTATCCACCCTGGATGAGGTGCTGGCGGTGGCCCTGACACAAAAACCGGTGCCTTACCAGCCATCCCCCGAAGTGTCCAAGCCGGAAGTTCCGGCGGAGCTTGGCATGGCCGGCGCCTCCGGCCCGGCGATCCGCCCCGACGTGCGGGCGGGGGTATAAGCATGGAGGTGAGCCGTGCGGAGTTTATTATAAGCTTGCCATCCTACGGCCCCTTCCCGGGGGAGGGGCTTTCTCAAATTGCCGTGGCAGGCAGGAGCAACGTGGGCAAGAGCTCGCTTATCAACTGCCTGTGCCAAAGGCGCGGGCTGGCCAAAACCAGCTCCACCCCAGGCAAAACAAGGCTGATCAATGTATTCCTGATCAACGATTCCTTCCACCTCATCGACCTGCCGGGCTACGGCTTTGCCAAGGTGGACAAGGGGGAAAAGGTGCGCTGGGGCAAGATGATGGAGGGTTACTTTACCGCCTCTCCCTCCCTAAGGCATGTTTTCCACCTGGTGGATATACGCCATGAGCCAACAGCGGACGACAAGGACATGAACGGCTACCTGCGGGCCATGAACATCCCCTTTACCGTGATCGCCACCAAGGCCGATAAAATCAGCCGCGGCGCCCGCATGAAGCACATCGCGCCCATTTGCCGCTCGCTTTTGGTTCAGCCTTGGGAAATCATCCCCTTCTCCAGCGAGTCCAAAGCCGGGCGGGAGGAATTGCTCAAGGCGCTGGAAAGTGTCCTGATGCCGCCATCGCCAGCCGCACCGATGATGGGAGAAACGGTTTTCACCGAATAAAACGATGCCTGCCTCCGTATTCTATGGGGCAGGCATTGCCATAATGGCATTCTTTTTGCCCTCCAAGCCGGGCCGGTGCTCCGCAGCGGGCGGGCGATTGCCGGCAAGCGCGCACGCGCTTGCCGGCATAGGCATAGCATGGAGTAGCCCCAGGAAGGCTTTTATGACAGGAGGAGTATTCCATGCGGCTTGCAGAAGCCATCCGGCAGCCTGCGCTATTGCGCAGCGAAGCGGTTTTGCTGCCTGCCCTGCCTACGGAAAACGTCCGGGCGGCGCTTTCCCAGGTCAGGTCGAAAGATAAGAACATCCGGGTAGATGATGCTTCCTTCCAGCCTGTGGAACCGGCAATGTCCACGAACATCCGGGCGGGCAGGCAAGTGCAGATGATGAACACCACAGGCTCCATGGCCGGACGCGCCATTTTGCAGCAGGTGGGCGCTCCATACGGAAACGCCGTTCCCAACATCCGTCAGAATGTGCGCTTTTCCGGCGGATATGTGAACGCGGCCCCCATGCAAAGCAGGGCCGCTGTGCCCGTAGCTGGAACAAATGTCGGCATGAACACGGTCGGGACATGAAAAAGCGGCCCTCTCCGCCCCGGAAGGGTTCTCCTTTTCCGAGGCGGAAGCGGGCCGGAATCTGATTGTTACCGTACAAAGATCTGGGTTACATACACGAAGCCGTTTTTGTCCAGGCATACGCCGATGCCCATCTTGGTCCACTGGCTGCCCAGAATGTTCCTGCGGTGGCCGTCGCTGGACATGAAGGCGGCCTGCGCTTTTGTCACGTTGGCGTGGTGGGCAATGTTCTCGCCCCAGCCGGAAAATTTGTAGCCGTTGCTGCGAAGAAGATCGCCTGCATTGCCCAGGGTGGGGGATTCATGGGCAAAGTAATTGTTTTGATACATGTCCGTGGATTTGATGCGGGCAATCCGGCAAAGCTCGGGGTCCAGGGTCAAAGCGGACAAGCCGTTGTTGGCCCGGTCCTGATTGAGCAAATTTGCCGCCTGCTGCTCTTGCGCGGAGACGGAAACAGGAGTATAATTGTCGGGCGCCGTGGGAGCAGGCGTAGGTTTCGCGGTTGGAACCGCAGTAGGCTTGGCCGTAGGGGCCGCCGTGGGCACAGCAGTTGGAGCTGCCGTCGGAGCCGTTGTGGGGGCCGCGGTTGGAGCCGTTGTGGGAACAGCCGTCGGGGCAGCGGTGGGGGCTGCCGTGGGAACCGCCGTAGGCGCAGCGGTGGGAGTGGCCTTGGGCGCTGGGGTCTTGGCATTGGGGCAGGGTTGGCCCGAAGGATTGTCGTCGATGATCCACATATCGACTTTTCCGCCGCCGGATACGGAGGCAGGGCAGGGAGTCGGCTGCGCGGCAGAGCCGCCATTCCCGGCGGTATCATTGGGGGCGGGGGTTGCCTTGGTCTTGCAAGGCGGCGTGTTCACAATGTACCAGCCGGAGAAGCTAAATTGTGAGGTTGGTCTGCTGGCTGCCAGGGCAGTGCTGGCCGTCAATAAGACGATCAGTAAAAGGACGGCTGCGATTTGCTTGCGGTTCATGAGACACCTCCTAATTGTTACGACTTTGTGTCGCTTGAGTAACGATATCGTAATATAAATTTCAAACATGTTCAACAAATTTGGCAAGGAATTGGCAAGGAAATATCAGCCAATCCGTCTAATACGAAGTACACGCCCGCAAATTAAGGAGGATGTCATGATGAATTTGGTGAAGTGCCCGCGTTGCGACCTGAATTATATACAGGAAGGAGAAAAATACTGCAAAGTATGCCTTCGGGAGATGAAGGGCGAGCAGCCGCGCGAGGAGCTGGAGCTCTGCTCTGTATGCAATGAGGCCCCTGCCCTTCCCGGAAAGGATGTATGCCTTTTCTGCCTGAAGGAGCTCAATGGAAGCGGGCATGAGGATGACAGCGATTCTCCCGAGATCATGGACGAGGCCAGCCTGACCATCGATCCCGTGAGCACGATGGATGAAATCATTCCGGAAGTGGATGAGGATATACCCGAACGCGAATTTGGGGAAATCGAAAGCGAGCTTTCCCTGGAGAGCGTGCGGGAGGACGAGGAAGAGGAGCAGGACGACGAGGACGAAGAAGAGGAAGAATGACCATCTTTGCCATTGGTGATCTGCACCTGCCCGGCGGGGATACAAAGCCCATGGATGTTTTCGGAAGTCATTGGGAAAACCACTTTCAGAAAATCGAAGCCGACTGGCGAAGCCGGGTCTCGGCGGATGATCTGGTGCTGCTGCCCGGAGATATCAGTTGGGCCATGCGCCTTGAGGATGCTTTGCCGGATCTTGCGAAAATCGGCGCGCTGCCCGGAAAAAAGGTTCTGCTCCGGGGCAATCACGACTATTGGTGGGGAACCATTACAAGGCTTCGGGCCGCATTGCCCAAAGGCATGTACGCCCTGCAGAACGATGCGCTGGTCATCGGCGATTATGTGATCTGCGGCACCCGGGGGTGGGTTCTGCCGGGAGAAAATGGTCTGGAACCGGAGGACATGCGCATCTACCAGCGGGAGCTGATGCGTTTTGAAATGTCGCTTCAGGATGCCCGGAGAAAAGGTCCCGGCCTTAAGAAGCTGGCGATGCTGCATTATCCGCCTTTCAATGAGCGGCAGGAGCCTTCCGGTTTTACGGAGCTGATGGAACGCTACGGTGTTGGGGATATGGTCTACGGCCACCTGCATGGACCGGGGCTCAGGGGAGGGTATACCGGTGTATGGCGGGATATCCGCTGTTACCTTGTCTCCTGCGATGGGCTGGGCTTCCAGCTTCTGAACCTTGCAGAGGCCGCGGCAGGCATGCAGAGACTATATCTGGAAAATTAATCTTTTCACGGGCTCTGTAAGAGAAAATACGGATAATTTTCATTTATTTTTCACAATAAATCAGATATTTTGCTGAAAATTCTGAATTGCATGGCGCCCGAGCATTGCTCGGGCGCTTTTTTGTGCATTTTATGATAGAAATGCGAACATAATTTCTCGAAAGAGGGCTATTTATTACAGAAGAATGAAGCATATTCGAAAAAAAATATTGCGTATGGGAATTGACGCGGTTCAAAAAGTGGTGCATAATGGTTGCACATCCCTAAAAGTGGTGGCAAGTGGTGGATAGGGAGGTGGAAATGTGGCGGACGAGGAAAAGGGCATACCCAAGGGCGCGGCGGATGCGCCGCAGCCGGAAGCAGAAAACAGGCCGGTTCAGGCCAGCAATATATCTTCCGATGCGCCCGAGGACGCCTTTTTCGGCTGCTATGACCACGCCATCGACGGAAAAGGCCGGATTATCATTCCCTCTGATTACAGGGGCAATCTTGGTCAGCAGTTCACCATCGGCCCCACCAGGGATCAAAAAGCCATCGCCCTTTATCCCAAGCGCACATGGCAGTCACTGCTTCGTGAGATGTCGGAAATCAGGCGTCTTCATGGAAACAAGCCCAAGGTGCAGGCGTACCTGAACCGGTTCTTCAAGTTCAGCTATCCCAATGTGGAAAGCGACAATCAGGGACGGCTCCTGCTTCCGGCCAAGCTGCGCCAGGAGATGCTGGGCGACGCCAGGGATGTGGAGATCAGCGGCGCGCAGGACCACATCCGCATCGTTACCAGTGAAAAGGCTGCGGAAAACGAGCGCTATTACAAGGAGAACGAGGACGATATCCTGGAGTTTATGGGCAGTTTGGAGGTATAGCCGGTTCTAAACCGGCCATGAGGGGGATAGGATACGTATGACAAGCGCCATCGGCATGAATCGTGCTGCAAAGGGCAGATATACCCAGGTGGGAGCATGCAGCGGAAACGCGTGCAGAATGACCGTTCGCCCCAACGTATTGCTCCCCTATGGCGATTTGGATGAAAACGACATGCCTTTAAGGGGAAGGCCCCCGGCACGGCGTGCCCCCCGCATGCGCGCGGCCGCCACGGCGGCGCCGCGCCATGAGCGCCCTTTAAAGCGTGGCCTCTCCCTTGCCACAGCCCTGTGCATCGCGGGCTTTTTCGTATTTGTGCTGGGGATCATCACCTTGGTGAATACCAGCAGGATGACGGAAAAGTCCAAAGCCCTGAACACCCTGCGCACCCAGATCGAGGCCGGCCGGAAGGAAAACAACGAGCTTGCCATGCAGTTGGATCAGGTATCGGACGGCGCAAAAATCTGCTATACCGCGGCCCGCGAACTTGGCATGGTAGCTGCCGAGGGAGCTGATGTGGTCTACCTGACCGCCCCTTTGACCCGTAGAGATACCCTGGACGTCCAGGCCGCCGTCCCCCAGGCGCGCACTGGCATTTATGCCACATTGTTCGGCTTTCTGGATTAGGCGCTTTATGCGCTTTTTCCCGGAGCCGCCCGGGGGGATGAAAATTGTATCCCGAGCTTTTGATCCGCAAGAGACTGCTGCTGCTGACCTGCGTGTTTGTACTGCTCTTTGGGGTGGTCACCCTGCGCATCGGCAGCCTCACCATTTTTCAGGCGGAATCCCTTACAGCCCGAGGAGTGAGTCAATGGACCAGGTCCGGCGCCGTGGCGGCCCGGCGGGGGGGTATCGTGGACCGGCTGGGGCAGACGATCACGCTGAGCACCACGGCCTATATCGTTTGCGCCAACCCGCAGCAGGTGAAGGAACCGGAAAAGATGCTGGACATCCTCTGTCCGCTGCTCAACATCAACCGGGAAAGCGCGCTGAAAAAGGTTACGGACAAAACGAAGGCTTCGGTGATATTGAAGCGGCAGGTGAGCCGTGAAACCGTGGACGAGATCCGCAGCCTGATGGCGCAGCCGGAATACCAAAAGAGCAAGGTTCTGCAAGGCGTCAGCTTTGATGAGGACACCATGCGCTGGTATCCCAAGGGCACGTTCTTGGCCCAGGCGCTGGGGCTGACCAACGTGGACAGCGTGGGGCAGTCAGGCCTGGAGCAGCAGTATGATACGCTGCTCAAGGGCCGGCCGGGGGCCTTTGTCCACGAGGTGGACGCCAGGGCGCGCACGCTGCCGGACGGGCAGACAGCTTATATCGAGCCGCAGGCCGGGAATACCCTGATGCTGACCATCGACAGCACCATCCAGGGCTTTTGCGAAAAAGCGATGCGTGAATGCCTTGGGGTAAACAATGCCAAGGGCGTCCACGCCATCGTAATGGATGTGAAAACGGGCGCCATTCTGGCCATGGTCACCAAGCCCGACTATGATCCCAACAACCCGCCCCGGGACGCCATCGAAACGCTTCATCAACTGATGCGCATCAACATCATCAGCGACGTCTACGAGCCGGGCTCCACCTTCAAGATCGTTACCGCTTCCGCCGCCATCGACAGCGGTGTCACCAATCCGGAGGATCCATTTTACTGCTCCGGGAAGATCACGGTGGACGGCGATACCATCCGCTGCTGGGGCAGCCCCCACGGCGCGGAAACCATGCGCAAGGCGCTGCAAAACAGTTGCAACCCGGTATTTGTGGAACTGGCTGTGCGCATGGGCAAGGATACCTTCTACAAGTACCTGAAAGCGTTCGGGCTGGGTGCGCCTACAGGCATCGATTTGCCGGGGGAAGCATCGGGCATACTGATCAACAGCCGGTATGTAAAAACGGTAGATATCGCCCGTATCGGCTTTGGCCAAAGCATTGCGGTGACCCCCCTGCAGTTGATTACCGCGGCCTGCGCGGCGGTGAATGGCGGAAGGCTGTTAAAGCCCTATCTTGTGGCGGAGATCCTTTCTCCGGAAGGGGAAGTGCTCCAGCGCAACGGCCCCCAGGTGGTGGCAAACCCCATCAGCCAGGAAACCTCCGCCACCATGCGCGAGCTGCTGGAAAGCGTAGTGGCGGAAGGCGGCGGCAGGAACGCCGCCATTACGGGCTACCGCATCGGCGGCAAAACGGGCACGGCCCAGGTGTACAAGGATGGCAAGATCGTCAGGGATGTGCACATCGGCTCCTTCCTGGGGTTCGCGCCGGCGGACAATCCGCAGTTTGCCATCCTGGTGGTGGTGGATGAGGCACAGGTGCCGGTAGACTATGGCGGCACTACGGCGGCCCCCTTTGCCAAACAGGTGATGGCCGACACACTGCGGTATCTTGGCATTTTCCCGGCGGATCCCAAGGCCACGCCGAAGCCTGAGGTGACGGTGCCGGATGTAAGCGGGCAATCCCTCAGGGATGCCAAGAAGGCGCTGGGGGAACTGAAGCTGATCTCCGTAGACGACGGCCAGTCGGATACTGTGACCGGACAGATGCCGGCGGCGGGCGTCACCCTTCCCATAGGCAGCCAGGTCATGCTTTATACCCAGCAGGGCGAGGTATTGACGCCCATGGAGCTGGTGCGGGTTCCGGATGCTTTTGGGCTTTCGATGGTGGAGGCCGGAAGGGAGCTTCGGATGCGGACGCTGGAAATGGAGATCGTGGGCAGCGGGCTCGCGGCTTCCCAGGCGCCCGCGGCGGGGGAATACGTTACGCCCGGGACGATCGTTACAGTGCGGTTTGAAATGCCTGGCGGATAATTTTCAACTAAGCGTGAGCGGAGGGACACAAGATGATCTTGGAAGCATTGCTTGCCGATTTGCCTTACTTGCTGGATACCCGGGGCGATATATCAGTCGATATCGGCGAGGTCACCTCCAACAGCCGGGAGAAGGTAAGGAAGGGGTTGTTCTTCTGCATTTCCGGGGCGCGCTTTGATGCCCATCAGTTTGCACCCCAGGCCGTCGAAAATGGCTGTGCGGCATTGGTGGTGGAACGGTTCTTGCCCGATATCTCCGTGCCGCAGGTGCTGGTGTCCAACGGCCGGGCGGCCATGGCCCGCATGGCGGCCGCTTTTTATGGGCATCCCGCCAAACAGATGAAATTGGTCGGCGTCACGGGCACCAAGGGAAAGACAACCACCAGTTATCTGTTGAAGGCCATCATGGAGCAGGCGGGCTATAGCTGCGGGCTCATTGGCACCACCGGCAACATGATCGGCAGCCGGAAACTGAAAAGCGATCTGACTACCCCCGATCCCATTGAGCTGCAGGCAACGCTCCGGCAAATGGTGGATGCGGGGGTTCAGGTGGTAAGCATGGAGGTTTCCGCCCACGCCATGGACATGCACCGGTTGGACGGGCTTGTTTTCGAGGCGGCATGCTATACGAATCTTTCGCAGGATCATCTGGATTATTTCCATACCATGGAACGTTATTTTGAAGCCAAGAGGCGTCTTTTTACTTCCGGCATGGTGCGAAATGCTTCTTTTAATGCGGATGAGGATACCACGCCCAACATGCGCAAGGATCTTAAAATCCCCTATATCACCTATGGCATCTGCGCCAGCGCGGACTTGTATGCCAGGGATATAGAGATCGGCGAGGACGGCGTACGCTTTGATCTAAAGCTCCGGGATATGCACAATGTGACCATCAACCTGAAAATGACCGGGATGTTCAATGTGTACAACGCCATTGCCGCGGCTTCCCTGGCTATGATCCTGGGAGTGACCGGGGATGATATCAAAGCAGGGCTGGAGAGCGTGAAGGGCGTGCCGGGACGCATTGAGATGCTGCCCACCAGCACCCCCTATAAAGTCATTCTGGACTATTCCCACACCCCGGATGCGCTGGAGAACATTCTGTCCACTGTAAAGGAATTTGCAAGGAAGCGGCTCATCGCCGGCTTTGGCTGCGGCGGTGACCGGGACCATGGCAAGCGGCCCATCATGGGCGAAATTGGCGGGAGGATGGCCGATTACTCCATCCTTACCAGCGACAATCCCAGGACCGAGGACCCCTATGCCATCCTGGCCTCCATTGAAGAGGGAATCAAGCGCACCAAAGGGAAATATACCGTGATCGAAAACCGGCGGGACGCCATCCGCCACGCCCTGGAGATTGGGCAGGATGGGGATGTGATCGTCCTGGCCGGCAAGGGCCATGAGACGTATCAGGAAGTGATGGGGGTCAAGCGGCCTTTTGATGAAAAAGTGGTGGTGGCGGAGCTTTTGGAGGAAATGCACAAGTAAAGCCGCCAAGGCACAAACACGAGGAGGAATTGCATGCAAAGGATGATCCTGGCGCTTCTTGCCGCCTTTGCGTTACTGCTGGTTCTGGGCCCCAGGGCGCTGCCGTTATTGCGCAAGTTGAAATTTGGGCAGACGATTTATGAACTGGGCCCGCAATCCCACAAAACGAAGCAGGGCACGCCCACCATGGGCGGGCTTTTGATTGGTTTTGTCACCGTTTTGGCGGCGCTTGTCCTGCATCAGGGGTCATGGTATGGCCTGTGGGATTTTGCGCTGGCTGCCTGTGCCCTGGCCCTTGGCAGCATGGCCATCGGCTTTGCGGACGACTACATCAAGGTGGTCAAAACGCGCAGCCTGGGCCTGACTCCCTGGCAGAAGGTCGCCGGACAGGTGGTGCTGGCCGCAGGCTTTTCCGTATACTGCTATTTTCATCCGCAGGTGGGCAGCAGGATCTGGGTGCCCTTTTTCAATGTGGAATGGGATCTGGGCATCTTTTATATCCCGCTGATGACGCTGGTGGTGATTTTTATGACCAACAGCGCCAATTTGCAGGATGGGGTCGACGGCCTGCTCTCCACCGTGACGGTGATTGGCAGCGCGGCCTGGGGACTGGTGGCGGTATTCCTTTTGCCCACGGTGGCTGCGTTCAGTTACACCATGTATGGGGATAACCTGCGTAACGTCGGCATTTTCGCGCTGGCGCTGACAGGTGCCTGCATGGGCTTTTTAAGGTTCAACCGCTACCCTGCCATGGTATTTATGGGCGATACGGGATCCATGTTCATCGGCGGCGCCACGGTGGCTATGGCGATGCTCATGCGCCAGCCGCTGATGCTGGTATTGATCGCCTTTACCATGATCATGTCCTCCGTGTCGGTGATGATGCAGGTCACATACTTCAAGCTCACCCATGGCAAGCGCATTTTCAAAATGTCGCCCATCCATCATCATTTTGAGCTGAGCGGCTATTCGGAAACGCAGGTGGTGGCGCTATACGCCATCGCCACCGGTATTTTATCACTGGTGGCACTCCTATCCATGAATGTGCCCGGCATATACTAATCTGGATACAGCGCTTATCCGGCTTTAAGGGGGGTATTTGTTTGAACTGGGAGCATCAAAATGTGATGGTGGTGGGCATGGCCCGCAGCGGTGTGGCCGCGGCGCAGCTATTGGTAAAGCATGGCGCCACGCCCTTTTTGGTGGACCAAAAAAAACGGGAAGATCTGCGCATCTCCCTGGATGAGCTGGATTCTCTCCCGGTCAGATGGCATCTGGGGGAAGAGCCGCAAACGCTGCTTGATCAGGTGGATGCCATCGTCATAAGCCCCGGTGTGCCGATCCAGGCGTCTTTTATTTTAAAAGCCCGTGACATGGGGCTGCCTGTGATAGCGGAACTGGAACTGGGCTACCAGTTGGCGGAAGGGACGACGGTGGCTGTTTCCGGAACAAACGGCAAGACCACCACCGTATCTCTTTTAGGGGAGATCTTTAAAAACGCCGGAAAATTGACGTATGTGGCGGGGAACATTGGCTATCCCATGTGCCTGGCCGCCATGGAGAGCCGCCGGGATGACGTGATCGTGGCGGAGGTATCCAGCTTTCAGTTGGAAAGCATCGACACCTTCCATCCCAAGGTGGCCGCCATACTGAATATCACAGAGGATCATCTGAACCGTCACGGCACCATGCAGGAATACATCCGCATGAAGGCACGGCTGTTTGAAAATCAAAACAGCCAGGATGTGGCTGTGCTGAACTTCGACGATCCCATTTTGCAGGAGATGGCGGGGCAATTAAAGAGCCGCGTCGCCTGGTTTTCCAGGACGCAGGCGGTACCCCTGGGCGCCTTTGTGGAAAACGGCAAGATCATGTGCGCCTGGGGCGGAGAAACCCGGCCTGTGTGTGATGTGGACGCCATATACATCCCCGGCCCGCATAACCTGGAAAACGCGCTGGCGGCCACGGCGGTGGCGGTGGCCATGGGCGTGCCCGCGCCGGTGATCCGCCATTCTCTGCGAACCTTCCAGGGCGTGGAGCACCGCATCGAACGCACCAGGGAACTGGATGGCGTTGTCTACTTCAACGACAGCAAGGGCACCAACGTGGATTCCACCATCAAGGCCGTGCAGACCATGAAAGCGCCCACTGTGATCATGCTGGGCGGATATGACAAGCATGCCGACTTTTCGCCCCTGGCCAGGGAAATGGCAGCTTCGCCCTGCATGATCCACGCGGTCTTGCTGGGGCAGACGGCAGGGCAGATCGAAAAGGCGCTGCTTGAAGCGGGTTTTGACCGCATCACCCATGCCGTCACCCTCAAGGATGCCATCGAAAAGGCCCGCGCCCGTGCCGTGCCCGGCGGAAACGTGCTCTTTTCCCCGGCGTGCGCCAGCTTTGACATGTTCACGGATTATGAACAGCGGGGCCGCATCTTTAAGGAAATGGTGAATGCGCTGGTGTAGGCAGTAAGTAGGTTTCGCCTCTGCGGACGAAAGAAAGGCTTCCCCTTGAGGGGAAGCTGTCGGCGAAGCCGACTGATGAGGTGTTAATAAGCGAAATGATGCCTCAATCAACACCTCATCCGGCGCTACGCGCCACCTTCCCCTCAAGGGGAAGGCTTGCAGAAGGCTAAGCATGTACTTTCTTTCCTTGAGGTGATGCGTGTATCACGGATATCCATTGCATGACAATGCATACGCAGTATCTGATTACCGGTTATCTCCCGGGGGTGCAACGAGGGGACCGGAGTCCCCTCGTTTGAAATCGTATCGCCCGGCTTTGCCGGGCGTGCGGGGCGTTTGCGAAGCAAACATTCCTTACACTTTTCTCCGGCCGCGAAGCCGCAACAGCCGAGCGTAGCGAAGGTTGATGCAAAGGCTTCGCAGGAGAAAAGTGCAAAACTCGAGGAAATGGCAACGCCATTTCCTCGAAGCGTGTGCTCCCTCCCTCCCCCGAGGGTGCCTGACGGGCGGAATACAGC
>JAEWWY010000285.1 GCA_023458835.1 Bacillota bacterium | reverse complement strand
TTGCCATAACGGCAACCTTACCAATGCCACGGAGCTGCGGGAGCGTTTGGAGCAGCGGGGCGCGATCTTTCATACCACCTCCGATACGGAGGTGATCGCCTACACCATCACCCAGGAAAGGCTTCGCTTCCCCTCCATTGAGGAAGCGGTGTCAAAGGCCATGGAGTATATCACAGGCGCCTATTCCATTGTGCTCATGAGTCCCCAAAAGGTGATCGCCGCCCGGGATCCCATGGGCTTTCGGCCGCTTTGCATTGGCAGAATCGGCGAAGATGGGTATGTGTTTGCCAGCGAGACCTGCGCGCTGGACGCCATCGGCGCGCAATACCTGCGGGATGTGCTGCCGGGGGAAATCGTGGTGGCAGGAGAGCAGGGCCTTGGCAGCATTCCCCCCAAGGAAACGTGCAAGCGAAGCCTGTGCGTGTTTGAATTCATTTATTTTTCACGCCCTGATTCCGTGATCGAAGGCGCCAGCGTGCATGTGGCCCGCCTCCGGGCCGGGGCCTTCCTGGCGCTGGAACATCCCGTGCAGGCGGATGTGGTGGTGGGCGTGCCGGATTCGGGCATCGACGCTGCCATCGGCTATTCCAGGCAAAGCGGCATCCCTTATGGGCTGGGATTTATCAAGAACAAGTACATCGGCCGCACCTTCATCCAGCCGGAGCAGGCCCAAAGGCAAAATGCCGTACATATCAAGCTGAACGTTATCGGCTCCACCGTAAAGGGCAAGCGTGTGGTGCTGGTGGATGATTCGGTGGTCCGTGGCACGACCAGCGCCAGGATCGTAAAGCTGTTGCGGGATGCCGGGGCTACGGAGGTGCATCTGCGTTTGTCGGCGCCGCCCTTTCAGCATCCCTGCTACTTCGGCACTGACATCGACTCCACGGAAAACCTGCTGGCCCATAACCATACGGTGGATGAAATGCGGGAAATCATCGGCGTGGACAGCCTTGGTTTTTTGAACACCGCTTTTTTGGACAAGCTGGCGGACCATGACTGCGGCGGCTTCTGCACCGCCTGCTTTACGGGGGAATATCCTGTGCCCCCGCCAGGCAGCACCAGAAAATCCCGGTTTGAAGCGCCTATCACCAACAAGGAATAAGTGAAGGAGACGCCTATGAAAAGCGAGAGCGAAAGCTACAAGGCGGCAGGCGTGGACATCACCGCGGGCTATAAAGCCGTGGAGTTGATGAAAAGCCACGTGGCCCGCACCATGGTCCCCGGCGTTTTAAGCGGCATCGGCGGGTTTGGCGGGCTGTTTGAGCTGGATACGGCGGGAATGCGCCGCCCGGTGCTGGTGTCCGGTACCGATGGGGTGGGCACAAAGCTCAAAATTGCATTTTTGATGGACAAGCATGACACCGTGGGCATCGACTGCGTGGCTATGTGTGTCAACGACATCATTTGCTGCGGGGCAAAGCCCCTTTTCTTTTTGGATTATGTGGCTGTGGGCAAAAACCTGCCGGCGCGGGTGGCCGCGATTGTGTCCGGCGTGGCCGAAGGCTGTGTCCGGGCCGGTTGCGCGCTGATCGGCGGGGAAACAGCGGAAATGCCGGGCTTTTATCCGGCGGACGAATACGATCTGGCCGGGTTCTCGGTGGGCCTGGTGGATAAGGACAGGATCATCGACAACGGGAAAACAAGGCCCGGCGACGTATTGATCGCCCTGCCCTCCTCCGGCGTGCATTCCAACGGCTTCTCCCTGGTGCGCAAGGTGTTCAACGTGGAAAGCGATATCCTGCACAGGTACCAGTCCGATCTGCAAAGATCCCTGGGGGAAGAACTTCTTACGCCCACCAGAATTTATGTGAAGCCCGTCCTCGCGCTGCTTGCAAAGATGGATGTGCTGGGCATATCTCACATCACCGGCGGCGGCTTTTACGAGAACATTCCCCGGGCTTTGCCCAAGGGGCTTTGCGCGCGCATTGAAAAGGCGTCGGTCAAAACGCCGCCTGTCTTCCGCCTGATTGCCCAAGCCGGGAATATTCCGGAAAAGGACATGTTCAATACCTTCAACATGGGGGTGGGCATGTGCCTGACCGTACCCGGCGCCCAGGCGGACACGGCGCTTGATATTCTCCGCTCCCGGGGGGAGGAGGCATATATCATAGGTGAGGTCGTGCAGGGAGAGGGCGGCGTGCAGCTATGGTAAGGGTGGCTGTATTGGTGTCCGGCGGCGGCACCAATCTGCAGGCCGTTATCGATGCTAAGGCGGCGGGCAAGATCCCCCATGGGGAGATCGCGCTGGTGGTATCGAGCCGGGATGGCGCTTTCGCCCTGGAACGGGCAAGGCTGGCAAGCATCCCGGCATTGGTGGCGAAAAAGGAAAAGGGGATGCCGCCTGACGCCTACGGGGAGCTGCTGCTGGACATCCTTCTGGAAAACCGCATTGATTTTTTGGTGCTGGCGGGCTTTGTCACCATCCTGCCGGAAAATGTGGTCCGGGGCTATGAAAACCGCATCATCAACGTGCATCCAAGCCTCATCCCTTCCTTTTGCGGGGCAGGGTATTACGGCCTTAAGGTGCATGAAGCGGCTTTGGCCTACGGGGTGAAGGTGACAGGGGCTACCGTGCATTATGTGAATGAAATCCCCGACGGGGGCAGAATCATCGCCCAGAAGGCGGTGGATGTATTGCCCTGCGATACGCCGGAGTCGCTGCAAAAGCGCGTGATGGCGGAGGCGGAATGGGTGCTTTTGCCAAGGGCGGTGGAGGACTGCTGCCGGGAGATTTT
>JAEWWY010000284.1 GCA_023458835.1 Bacillota bacterium | reverse complement strand
ATGTTGGCATATGAAAAGGTTCCAATCACCACGAACAGCACCGTAATAATAATCAAATACGTAACAAGGTACCTAAAAAGTACCCTGCGTTTTGGATTGTACACATGGTTAAATTGCTTTTCATTGTGTCTGTCCCTTATGATGCGCATGCAAACGTTTTTTTGTACATCCATCAGCTTATTTCTCCACATTGTCGCTCCTTCAATTCAGCGGGTACAGACGAAAAGCTGAGCACCCGTATACACTAAGCGCCGTCTCTGCTTCTTGTCCGTACACACAGCCAGATTTCATGAAAGAATCAGGCGCGCCCCAAATCTTTATATGCTCTGCACGCCGCGGTCATATTGACAATACCCCTGCGCCATGATGCCATTGTAATGCTGACGCTCCCAATCATCGGGAAGCTGAGCGTCTCCCGTATGGCGGAATATGAAATCCGCCAGGCATATCATGTTGTACACGGTGCAGCGCTCCGATTTTTTCACCCGGCCGGGCTGCAAAGCGCTGTTTGGGGGTCCAATTTTACTGTTTGTCCGGCCGCCATAGGGCGACGGTATTGCCTATATATTCTTTACTATAAATAATACACTTTCATGAGTGTGGAATGAGCCGGTAAGTTTTCCCGCCCTGGGCAATAAACTCGAATCCGATGTCCGTACTCACAGCCGGGACCTGTTCATTGCCGCACATCACATGCATCGGCCCCCCGGCGACCTCAATGGGACCGTCAAATCTTGGACGGACGACGGCTCCCGTTAGTTTGCCATCCTTCCAGGAAATATCCACTGCATGGCCCCCACGGGCGCATAGCCCGGTCACATTACCCTCTTTCCATGAGGGTGGCAGCGCCGGCAGAAGATGCAGTGCGATATGGCTTTGAAGCAGGCATTCCGCAATACCGGCAGCCGCGCCGAAATTGCCGTCGATCTGGAACACAAAGGTCGCGTTGAGCAAACTGCGCACAGCGGAATGCGCAATCATCCTCTGAATCCCCTTTTCCGCCTTTTCACGGTCCAGCAGCCTCGCGTGCAGGTTGATATACCAGGCAAGCGGCCAATGTTCCTTACCGGCGCCATGCTCCATGCGTACCTGAAGCGTTTTCCTTACGGCCTGCATCAATTCCGGCGTATCGCGCCAGTTGATGGAGGTTCCGGGATGACATGCGAACAGATGGGATACATGACCCATGCCCGGCGTCAGCTCGGGATACTCCTTGTCCCACTCCAGAAGCTGTCCTTTTGATCCGATTTGATCTTTCGGCAGCCGTGCGATAATATCCTGCCATATTGAGGAAAGCTGCATATCCGTTTTAAGAAGCCGGCTGATTTGAATACATGCTGAAAAAAATTCACGGAGAATCTGGTTATCCATCGCAGGGGCGGTACAAATGGGTGTGTCATAGCCATCCGGCAAAAGATAGCGGTTTTCGGGGGAAATGGAAGGGCAGGTCACAAGCTTTCCGTCCGCTTCGATTAGGAAATCTTCATAAAACAGCGCCATGTCCCGAAGTATGGGGTACATATCGCGCAGGAAGCTTGCATCCCCGGTATACAGGTAATGCTCCCACACATGCAGGCCAAGCCATGCGCTGCCCGTTACCCAGGGCATAGCAGCCATGTACCAATCCTGCGGCGCGCAATCTCCGTAAAAATCGGTGTTGTGATGGCAGACCATGCCGCGCATGCCATACATGTCACGCGCAGTCTCCCGGCCCCGCGAGTGCATCTTTTTGATAAGATCCATTAGCGGCATGCGCAGTTCGGACAGGTTGCAAACCTCGGTCGGCCAATAGTTCATCTGCAGATTGATGTTAATGGTATATTTGCTGTCCCACATGGGCATGAAGTCGGCATTCCAGATGCCTTGCAGATTCAGCGCCGCGCTGTCTTCACGCCCGCCTGAGACCATCAGGTATCGGCCGAACTGGAAGTACAGCGCCGCCAGGGCAGGGTCGCTTTCACCTGCGGCGGCCCTGGCAAGACGCCTGTCGGTAGTCTCATCCGGGGACGGGCCAAGATTCAGCACGCACCTGTGCATCAGCGCTGAAAAGTCGGCGGTATGAGCCGCCCGCAGGGCATGAAAGCCTTCGGCCTGCGCCGCGTCAAGGAGCTCCATCACATTGCCGGCAGGGTCATCCGAGCGGTTGGAGGTTGAAGAGGCCAAATATAGCACCACTTCGCTGCAGTTACGGGCCAGCAGCTGCGAGACGGGATTGAGCAGCACCCCGTCGCAAAGCACCCTGACCGCCGCCGCGAATTGAACCCTGGCGTCGTGCCCTTGCATGAGGATCGTATGCCCATCCGCGGTCCGGATGGAATCGGCGTTTATCGCACCCCAGCCGCCGCCGTTCACCTTTTTGCCTGGCCTGCGGTCATCCTCCGTAACTGCGTCGGATATGGGGATGCGGTTCATCATCACATCCAGATTTATTGCGCCGGGCAATGAGCTTACAAGACGGATGCACATCACCTTCGCCGGATGGCTGATGAACATCTCCCTTTCGTAGCGCACACCGTCCTGGGTATGGCCGATATGCAGGATACCCGTCATCAGGTCCAGGTCGCTTGTATATTCTTCCGCCCCGCTGCTGTCCGGAAGCCAGCCAATCAAAAAGGGCAGATGCCGGTTCAACGCAATATTTAGTGTGCCCAACGGCGAGTAATGGCGCATACAGCCGGGTGTACCCGCCATATATTGCATGATGAGCTCCTCTGCGTGATAGATATCCCCCGAAAGCACAAGGCGCCGGATTTCCGGGAGCTTCTCCTTGAGGGAAGGATTGTTACGGTCCATGAGCGTGCCGTACCACAGGGAATCGTCGTTCAGCTGGATGCGTTCAATTCCGGTATGGCCATAAACCATGGCGCCCAGCCTGCCGTTGCCAAGGGGCAGCGCGTCATGCCATACATCGGCTGGGCTGCCGTAGCGAAGATGGAATGGATGCTCCATGTGAGTCACGCTCCAGTTCATTATTCCGATATCGCGGGAAAAACGGGGCAGGTGCAAATTGCATAAACCGGACGAGGCAACCCAATGGCCACCTCGCCCGATTGCGGCTTATTTAGTTAATGGGCTATTTGCCTTGCTTCTTTGCGGCATCCTCCAGATGCTTTTGGGTCATGAAGTCTTTCACCTTTTCAAGGCCCACTTCGCCGATTTCCTTCATGCCCGCGGTGTAGGCGGCATCAAACTCCGCGTCATCCTTGGCGACGACCATCTGTGCCAGATACTTGTTCCAGATATTCTTGATTTTGGCATAGGCCACGCCCTCACTGCTGGTGGAATCCGGGTCCAAGCTGTCCAGCCCCATATTCCAGACATCGACGCCATAGGGAGCTACAGATTTCTGATAGTCTGTATAGGCCTTGGGGGAAAGGGCGATCTTCTGCAGGCCGGCCCACTTGGAACGCCACATCACAAGCCTTTGCTCAAAGCCATACTTGTCGGCGAAATTTGCGGCATCGTTCGCCATTTCAGCCAGGATCTCGGGCTTGTACTGGGGCATGCCGTCCACAAAGTCATAGGTTGTCCCTTCGCGGCCGAAGAGATTGGTCAGCTGGCCCTGATCGCCCCAGCAATACTGCAGGTAACGGATAATACGCTCGGGGTTTTCCGCGTTCTTGGTTACCATCGTGGCGACCCAGCCCGCACCCCTGCCGCCGGCGTACTGCGGTTCCTTGCCGTTATACCTGAAGTATGACAGGGGAATATAGGTCTTCGACTCATCGTTGGTCAGCGCCATGATCTTGGGGTTATGGCCCTTCCAGATATCAATGGGGAAACTGCCCGTAACGGCGTATTGCGCGGCATCGGTCGTCTCACCAAAGTTCTCATGCTTCATCATCAGCGAATCCACGCTGATCAGACCCTCCCGATAGATCTTGTTCAGCAGCTTGACTGCCTCGACGAAGTTGGGGTTCTCGAAGATCATCCTGATCTTGTCGTTTTCCAGATACTGATCCCTGGCATAGGTTTCCGGCGCGAAAATGCCGGCAAAGTACTGCAGTGTATAGCTGCCCGCCAGACCGAACTGGATCACGTCCACAGGCGGCTCAATGGCAAAGGGTTTCACATCGGGATACTTTTCCTTGATGTCCCGAAGCAGTTGCATAAACTTTTCGGGCGTATCCACCACGGGGCTGCCGAGCCCTTCGTAGATACCCTTCTGGATGAACAGGGGCCTGGCGTTGTGCCGCTCAATGGACTGCTTGAATTCTTCCTCGGAAGTGAAGAAGGATGGCAGATAGTAAAGCTTTCCGTCTGCCTGCTTATGATATGTCTTTACTTCCTCCGGAATCATGTCCATCAGGTCAGGCGCATACTTTTCGGCCAGTTCATCTATGGAATAGATTTGGCCGGACTCGATCAGCTTTTTCGTTTCGGGGGCGTACCACTCCAGCACCAGTGCATCCGGCAGGTCGTTGGAGGCGATCATTACGTTCAATTACTCTTTTTCATTTCCGGTAGGGATGATAATGTTGGGCTTCACGCCGGTATCCTCGGTAATGTACTGCTCCACAAGGCTGCCGCGCCAGGGATACCCCGTACCCCACGAGGCATAGAAATACAGGTCAAACTCAAACGGTGAAATGTCCAGCTTCCAGGACGGCGTCTTTTCTTCTGCGACGGCGTTTATGCATGATATGAGCATGGTGGCGGCCAATATCAGCGTAAGCGCTCTGAAAAGCAATCCGGATCGCATGTTCGACTTATTCATACAAATCCCCCTTCTTGTGTTGGATATACGAGCCATCTCCCTGGTTTCCCGATTTGATCCCGTTTTCATATTGTCATTACCTGCGCGCCATCCGGCCATGGCCCGAGCCAGAGGCGCCAACTCACCCTTTCAGTGATCCGATCATCACTCCCTTTACAAAGTACTTTTGCAGGAACGGATATGCGACGACGATAGGAAATGCGGTAATGACCATGGTGGTCAATCGTATGGATGTGGAACTGATTCTGTAAGTCAGCGCGAAGCTGGAGGCCTTTGGATTCACGCTGGCCGACTGGATCGACTTGACCAGATACTGCTGCAGTGTCTGCAGCTTTCTGCCACCATACAGCATCGCGTCAAACCATGAATTCCAGTGGGCAACGCCGTTAAACAATACGACCGTTGCCAGAATCGGCATGGAGACAGGCAGTATCAGCCGGATGAATATAGTGATATCGTTGGCGCCGTCGATCTTGGCCGATTCCTCCATCTCCGGCGGGATGCCCCTGAAAAACGACATCATGATGAACGCGTTGAATGCGTTGAAAAGATTCGGGATGATAAAAACCATGAAATTCCCTTGCAGCTTGAGCC
>JAEWWY010000283.1 GCA_023458835.1 Bacillota bacterium | reverse complement strand
CCCCCTTACTGCGCGTGAAGCGGCAGCGTCAGCGACACCGAACGGATGCACACCCCATCTTCCTCCAGCTCCACTTTAGGGATCAGCGTTTCCAGGATGCCCCGTGTCACATCCAGGTCCACTTCCTCACAGGTCTGGCATTCCTGAGCAAACTCGCAGGCGAACACGGTGCACACCGCTTCATCCTGCAGGCTGCACACGATTTTGATCAAGCTGACCTTGCGGGGCTGGTGAAGAAGAAAGTCGCATGTTTCATCCGCCGCGGTGCGCAAATCGTCCACCAGGTCGATGCCAAGGCCCATTAAGGCGCCCGCGCCTCCCAGGGCCATGCGGACCACCAGCATCCAGTTTGGATCGGCGGGAACGGTGAGTGTCAAACGATTCTCCGGCTTGACTTCCATGGGCAGCGCTCCTTTCCAAAGCGGCAAAACCGTTAGGCTGCCGTGGTTTTTAAAGGTGCCTGAAACACTTTATGTTACCACATCCCATATCATCTTTGCAAGCAAAAGGGCCAATACCGCCATCAGCATCCACCTGATGAACCCGGCTCCGTTGCGGATGGTCATGCCCGCGCCAAGATATCCGCCCACCATGGCGCACAAGGCGGCCGGCAGCCCGAGCAGAAACAGCACATGCCCTTTGACAAGCAGCGTGGCAAGCGCGGCCACATTGCTGGCCAGGTTCACGATTTTGGCCGTGCCGGAGGACTTTACCGCCGTGATCCCCAGGACCATGGTGAACAGCAGGATCAAAAATGTGCCGGTGCCCGGCCCCACCAGCCCGTCATAGAACCCGATCAAAAGCCCGGTGAAAAAGCCTATGGGGAGCATCCACTTTTCAGGGATGCGCCTGCAGGCGTTCATTGAATCCCGCCGGCGCAGCACGATGGCCGCCACCAGCGGGATCGCCCCGATGACGATGATGCGCATGGTGTTTTCCGGTATGGCCTGCAGGAGCATGGCCCCCAGGGTGCTGCCCGGCAAAGCGCCGGCCACCGCAGCCAGCGCCACCAGCCAGTTCACCTGTTTGGCCCTGCCGTAGCGGATGGAGGCCACGGTTGTTCCCAGCGCCGCGGATAGCTTGTTCGTGCCCGCGGCCAGCATAGGGGGAAGCCCCGCCAGATAATAGGCCGGCAGGGAAATAAGCCCGCCGCCGCCCGCCACACTGTCCACAAAGCCCGCCAGCAAGGCCAGCGGGCATACGATAAGCAGCATTTCCCATGTAACTTGCATAAGCTTGTCTCCTGTATAATATAAAACGGCTATTCGTGTACGAACTCGTGATAAATGGCCCGGATCGTCTGCTCAAAGTCCGAATCATCCACGCCCACCATGATGGACAGCTCGCTGGAGCCCTGGTCGATCATGCGCACGTTGATCCCGGCCCGGCTCATGGCGCCAAAAAGCCTGGCGGCCGTGCCGCAGTTGTGCACCATGCCCCGGCCAACGGTAGCGATCACCGCCATGCTGTCATGGATGGTGATGGTGTCCGGCTCCGCCAGCTCGACCATGCGGTTGACCACCGCGTCCCGGCAGGCGGCCAGCGCATCCCTGTTCACCACCACGCACAGCGTGTCGATGCCTGTAGGCATATGTTCAAAGGACAAATGCTGCTCCTCCAGGGCCTGCAATACGCGCCGGGCAAAGCCCACCTCGGTGTTCATCATGGCTTTTTCGACGGTGATCACGGAAAAACCCTTCTTGCCGGCAATGCCGGTGATCACGTAGGGGTTCTCCTTTTCCACCGCGCCAAAGCGGATGGAGGTACCCGGATGCTCAGGGCAGTTGGTGTTGCGGATGTTGGTGGTGATGCCGGCCCTGTGCACCGGGAAAACGGAATCCTCATGGAGCACGGTGGCGCCCATATACGACAGTTCCCGCAATTCCTGATAGGTGATGCTTTCAATCTGCTTGGACCCCGGCACGACCCTTGGGTCCGCCATGAGGAAGCCGGACACGTCCGTCCAGTTTTCATAGACCTCCGCGCAGGCGGCCCTGGCCACGATCGCACCAGAAATATCGCTGCCCCCCCGGGAGAAGGTGCGTATCCTTCCATCGGGCAGGGCCCCGTAAAATCCGGGGATCACCGCCCGTTTTGATTCCATCAGGCGCGCGGAGAGCACCTCCTGCGTCTTTTCGCTGTCAAATGTGCCGTCCGCTTTAAAGAAAATCACCTGGGCGGCGTCGATAAATTCCATATCCAGATAATCGGCCAATAAAAGCCCGTTCAAAAACTCACCGCGGCTGGCGGCATAATCCGCCGTCGCCCCGCCTGATATCGCTTCATTGATCTCATCCAGCGCGCTTAAAAGGTCCACCGAAAGGCCCAATTCCTCGGCAATATCCATGAACCTGGCGGCAATGAGATCAAACACTTCCTGATACTCTTTTCCCTGGTCATGAAGGCGCTGACAGCGGTATAAAAGGTCTGTCACCTTGTCATCCCCGTCATAGCGGCGGCCGGGTGCGCTGGGCACTACATAAGCCCGCTCCGGATCAGCATATATAATGGCCCGGACCTTTTCAAATTGATGCGCGTCCGCAAGGGAACTGCCGCCGAACTTCGCTACCTTGATCCCCATTCCTTCACCCTCCATAAAGAAAGACGCGCCCCTTGCGCCATACAGGTTATTGTAGCGAAGGGGCCCCGCAAAGTCAATCACTGCATATGAAAAAACAAGGTAATCTCTTGCGAAAACCTTGGGAGGCATGGAGGACCGCGGTCCTCCATGTGCAATCATCTGCACCGGCTTTGCCGGTACAGATGGATTTCCCCAAAGGGCGAGCTTGCCCGCCCGACGGGAAATCAATTCCTGCAGCCGGATTTCGCCCGGAATTTTCGTGAGAAAATTCAGAAATCCGGTCCGTCATCCCAGGCAGCCGCTCGCGGCTGCCTGGGATGAAAAAAACCATCTCCCAAACACTTGGGCGATGGTTCATGGTATGCTTTGCGGCCGGCGGGGGTGTTCAGGCCTTTGCGCACAAGCCCAGCGTCACCACATCGTGATAAGCGCCTTCCCGCCACAATTCGCTTTTGAACAGCCCTTCCCTTACAAAGCCGCACTTTTCATAACAAGCCACCGCCTGCCGGTTGAAATCGAACACGGACAGCTTCAGCTTGTGCAGGTTCATTTCCTCAAAAGCGATGCGGATTAAAAGCCGCAAGGCGTCGGAACCATAGCCGCGCCCCCTGTATTCCGCCTCCCCGATCATGATGCCGATCTCGGCCACGCGGTTTTTCCAATCCACCCTTGTATACCCGCACCGGCCGATGAGCCTTCCGTCCAGCGTTTCTATGGCAAACTGGTATTCCCCCCGGGTATAGCTCGTCTGCTGGTCGAGAAACCGGGCCTCGTCTTCCCGGGAGCTGGGATACAAAACGCCGGAGGACATGCCCCGCACCGTATCATAGTCATTCATGAAGGCCCAGTGGGCTTCCACATCCCCCCGCTCAAAAGCCCTTAAGCGCACCAATTCTCCCTGATACATTCCTTCATGCCTCTTCCGGTTGCTTTGCGCCCGTCGCCCCTTCCTGGGCGCTCGGACCCACCGTAATGATCATCGGCATTATCCTGCTTCATTTATGCCCGCCTTATTCCTTGCGCCGGCCTTCCCATTCTTCCCTGAGCACGCTCATGAGAATGACATCCGTATACGCCCCGCGGCAAAATCTGGCGCGGCGCTTGACACCCTCCTTCACAAACCCGGCCCGCTCATAGCAGGCCATGGCGCGGCTGTTTCCGCCGTACACATCCAACTGCACCCTTTGAAGCCCAAGCTGTGTAAAGGCATACTCCAAAAGAAGCGTCAGCGCCTCCGTGCCGATGCCGCAGCCGCG
>JAEWWY010000282.1 GCA_023458835.1 Bacillota bacterium | reverse complement strand
GTGATATGCAGTTTGAGTATTTAGAGAAAGGTCCTGTTTTGAACTTTTCTAATGTGAAGTAATCCCTTGGGGCTATACAAAATAAGCATAACAAGAAGCTGGCAAATTCCAATATGCCCCTGATTCTCAGCATAAAAACAAGCAGGGCGCCCTGCAGTGAATCTCCGTAGAATTCCTTGCCCGTTTTCAAACTTTTAACGCTAGACGCACATAATGACAAGGGGTTGATTTATGAAATTTCTGCTTACATCCGCAGGTATCATGAATAAAAGCATACGCGACGCGTTGCTTGACATGCTGGGAAAACCGATTGCCGAGTCCAGCGCCCTGTGCATTCCTACTGCGGTGTACGCCATACCTGGTGGCGCAGGCCATGCATGGCGGTTCTTAAGCGGGCAAGCCATGACACCGATGTGTGAACTGGGCTGGAAGTCTATGGGGGTGCTGGAGCTGACTGCGTTGCCCAGCATCGATGAAGGGCTTTGGGTTCCTATAGTCAAGGAGGCTGATGTTCTGCTGGTGAATGGCGGCGATCCCTTGTATCTGTGTTACTGGATGCGTAAATCCGGACTGGCGGACCTCTTGCCGTCGCTGCGCGCAGTCTATGTCGGACTGAGCGCCGGGAGCATGGTGATGGCACCTAATATCGGGAAATTCTTCGCTGGCTGGACTCCACCCAACGGTGGCGACGAAACACTGGGACTGGTCGATTTTGCGATTTTTCCGCATCTGGATCACGTGATGCTGCCAGAAAACACCATGGCTGCCGCAGAGAGATGGGCCGCTGGGATGCAGGGGCCGGCGTATGCAATGGATGATCAAACCGCTATTAAGGTGACCGACGGAGCGGTCGAAGTTATCTCCGAAGGGCATTGGAAACTGTTTTCGCCATGATATTACTTCTTTTCATATAGCTTCCTGCGTTTGCTTTAGTACATAGTATAAGCATAACACGAAGCTGATGAAAACCAATTTAAACGTCGGATATGAAATAAACATATCACTCACTCAAGCCGCACAGGCAAAACAGCGCAGCCGTACATGACGACCACGCTGTTTTTTTAGTCGATATATTCCTTGTTGCGTCCCGGCATTATGGGCGGTCTTTTTGCGATTGTTATGTCAATGAAGCTTTACTTGAGTTCATACTTTGGCCTGTTCTTCCTCAAGGTTCACGCCTTTTGCGAGCTTTTCAAAGGCAATTTTCCCATCGGCCACATATAGCCGCACATCATCCCCCAGGTTCAGCCGCCCGGCAATGATCTCCTCGCTCAAAGCGTCTTCCACCGTACGCTGAATCACCCGGCGCAGGGGCCTGGCGCCATATTGCGGGTCATACCCTTCCTTGGCCATGAGCGCCACGGCTTCATCTTCAAACCTTAAGTGCATGCCCCGCTTTTGCAGCCGGTCCGCTACCTGGGAGAGCATCAAATAGGCGATCTTGTCGATATCCGTCTGCTCCAGAGCATGGAACACGATCAGTTCATCCACGCGGTTGATGAATTCGGGGCGGAAGATATCCTTGACCTCCTTCATCACCTGCTCCTTCATGGTCTCATAGGAGCGGGCGATGTCGATGGTACTTCCGAACCCCAGCACGCGGTTATGGCTGATGGCGTGGGCCCCGGCATTGGAGGTCATGACGATGATGGTATTCTTGAAATTGACTACCCGCCCCGTATTGTCGGTGAGGCGCCCGTCCTCCATGATCTGCAGGAGAATGTTGAACACGTCGGGATGGGCCTGCTCCACCTCGTCCAAAAGCACCACGCTGTAGGGCTTGCGGCGCACAGCTTCGGTGAGCTGCCCGCCCTCTTCATAACCCACATAGCCGGGCGGGGAGCCGATTAAGCGGGACACGGTATGCTTCTCCATGTATTCGGACATATCGATGCGGATCAGCGCATCCTCGTCACCGAACATGGCCTCGCCCAGCGCCCGGCACAACTCCGTCTTGCCTACGCCGGTAGGGCCTAGGAATATAAAGGAACCAATGGGCCGTTTGGGGTCCTGCAGGCCGGCCCGTGCCCTGCGGATGGCCCGGCTGACAGCCTTGACCGCCTCCTCCTGGCCGATGACACGCTTATGCAGCACTTCCTCCAGGTGTAAAAGCCGCTGGCTTTCCCCCTCGGTCATTTTCTTCACGGGGATGCCTGTCCAACTGGATACGATTTGGGCAATCTCCTCCTCGGTAACGATCTCCCTGGAGGCGCTTTTCTTCTGCTCCCAGGCGGCGCGAAGGCCATCTATCTCGGCCCTCAGCTTCCGTTCCTGATCCCGGAGCGCCGCCGCCTTTTCATAATCCTGCCTTGCAATGGCTTCCTTCTTTTCGGTAAGCACCGCGTTCAATTGCTCTTCCTGGCTTTTCACATCAGGCGGCGCGGTATAGGATTGGATGCGCACACGGGAGGCGGCCTCGTCCATCAAGTCGATGGCCTTGTCCGGCAGGAACCTGTCTGAAATGTATCTGCCAGACAGGGATACGGCAGCCTGCAGCGCATCATCGGTAATGCGCACCTTGTGGTGGGCCTCATATTTGTCGCGCAGGCCCCTCAATATTTCCAGCGCTTCTTCGGCGGAAGGTTCCCCTACCGTTACGGGCTGGAAGCGCCGCTCCAGCGCCGCATCTTTTTCAATATGTTTGCGGTATTCGTCCAGCGTGGTGGCGCCGATGCACTGCACCTCGCCCCTGGCCAGGGCTGGCTTCAAAATATTGGCGGCATCCATGGATCCTTCCGCTTTGCCCGCGCCCACAAGGGTATGGATTTCATCGATGAACAGGATGATGTTCCCCGCCTTGCGCACCTCGGTGATGGCGTTCTTCAGCCGTTCCTCAAATTCGCCCCGGTATTTGCTGCCGGCAATGAGGCTGCCCATGTCCAGCGTCATAACCTTTTTATCCTTCAATATCTCCGGGATGCTGTCGGTAACGATGCGCTGGGCCAGCCCTTCCACCACGGCGCTTTTGCCAACGCCCGGCTCCCCGATAAGCACAGGATTGTTTTTCGTGCGGCGGCTTAAGATTTGTAC
>JAEWWY010000281.1 GCA_023458835.1 Bacillota bacterium | reverse complement strand
TATGTATCCATTGACGGATTACATGAAGAAACAGAATCCGGCTGGCATGAAACCTGTGAGGCGCATGGGCGGACTATCACTATAGAGATAAGCAATATTGAGATTCCGATGGTTGAGCGTATTCCGGTATTGACAGTCACCCCGGCAGGAACTGTGCCAAGCGAGCTGCTTTCAGGCTTTGATGTGCGGGAGTATATTGCTAATGCTTCATACTGTTCAAAAGCATGAATGCGTCGATCAATGCCAACGCATAGCATACATATAAGCTCCGTCCGCTGTCATCCTGGATTGGATTCGCCTTCAGAATATGCCGCTATCGGCACGTGAATGCTTTGGATGATTATTAAACTATGGTGGTGCGGGCTCCCCCATCAGCAGCTTTTATAACGGGCTGAAAATGCGGCCGTTGGGCGGCAAGGAATTCACCCTGGAAAACATGGATTGGGATTACCGCGCTGATGGAGGATCCCCGGATACTGATTCTGGACGAACCTTTCAACGGCTTGAATAAGGAGGGTATGGAGGATATGCATGCGCTGTTTCAGGAGCTGAAGGCGCAAGGCAAAACCATCCTGCTGGTCCGCCATAAGGCCCATGATATCAGCAAGGCCTGCGGCGTGGTGTATGAGATCAGCCACAGCGTATTATCCCCGGACGATACGCAGATGGGCAAGGCTTTTGGGCCCGCAGAAGGCACATCCCTCCCGAAAGCGGCGCAAGCCTGAAAAGCAAGCGTACGATCACTCCTGCAAAAGGGTGGCATTGTGGGAGGAGGGAAATGATTGAAGCGCTTGGACTCCCGTCATTTCTTCTCCGCGTCCCTTTGCCTCAGCTCCGTGCGGCGGATCTTGCCGCTGATGGTTTTGGGCAGGGCGTCCACAAATTCAATGATGCGCGGATATTTATAGGGGGCGGTGACCTTCTTCACATGCTCCTGAAGCTCATGCTTCAATGCCTCCGAAGGGGCAAAGCCGGGCTTTAACACGATGGTGGCCTTGACCACCTGGCCGCGAAGCTCGTCGGGGGCGGCGGTGATGGCCGTCTCCAGCACGGCGGGATGCTCCAAAAGCGCGCTTTCCACCTCAAAGGGCCCGATGCGGTAGCCGGAGGACTTGATTACATCGTCCGCCCGGCCCACATACCAGTAATAGCCCCACTCATCCCGCCAGGCCACGTCTCCGGTATGGTAGACATCGTTGCTCCATACGGACTTAGTGAGCTTTTCATCCAGATAATAGCCGTGGAACATGCCCATGGGCACGCCGTGATGGGTGCGCACCACGATCTCGCCGCTGACGCCAGGCGGGCAGGGATTGCCCTCCTCATCGATGAGGTCCACATCAAACATCGGCGAGGGCTTGCCCATGGAGCCGGGGCATACCTTCATCCAGGGGAAGGTGGCCAGCGTCACCACAAGCTCCGTCTGGCCAAAGGCCTCCCGAAGCTCCACGCCGGTGCGCTTTAAAAACTCCGCCGCCATGTCGGGATTTAAGGGCTCCCCGGCCACGGAGCAGTGGCGCAGGGTATGCAAGTCATAGTTGTTGAAATCCTCCTGCAGCATGTAGCGGTACATGGTGGGCGGCGCGCAGAAGGAGGTGATGCCGTGGTCCTGGATGAGTTGCAAAAGCTCTTTTGCCACAAACTTATCCATATCATAGGCGAACACCGCGCAACCGCCCAGCCACTGGCCATACAGCTTGCCCCACACGGACTTGGCCCAGCCGGTCTCCGAAACGGTCAGGTGAAGCCCGCCGGGCTGCACCTGCTGCCAGTAGACGGCGGTAACGATGTGGCCCAGAGGATAGTAATGATCATGGAGCACCATTTTGGGCATGCCGGTAGTGCCGCTGGTGAAGTATAAAAGCAGGGGATCTTCGTTATGGGCGTACGCTTCCCCCCGCGGCTTTTCAAAAACGGGAGCTGCCTTTTCCATGCCCTCGCTATAGGACAACCACCCCTCGCGCGCTTCCCGGACGGACACCAGGTTTTTGAGCGTCGGGCAGTGGGGCCTGGCCGCCTCCACCGCCGCCATGATGCCGCTGTTGTGGCCGGTGCAGACCAGGGTGGTGATTTTCGCCGCGTTGCAGCGGTATACCACGTCCTTTTCGGTGAGCAGGTGGGTGGCGGGCACGCCTACGGCGCCCAATTTGTGCAGCGCCATCAGGATGGGCCAGAACTCGTGGTGGCGCTTTAGTACCAGCATCACCGCGTCGCCCTGCTTCACCCCGAGGGAGACAAAATAGTTGGCTGCCTTGTCGCTTAGCAGCTTCATCTTTGCAAAGGTAAAGCGGCGCACTTCCCCCTCCGGGCTGACCCATAAAAGCGCCAGGCTGCCGGGGTTAGACGCGGCCAGCGCATCCACCACATCATAGGCGAAATTGAAGGATTCGGGGCGATGAAGCCGGAAATTTTTATTGAAATCCTCGTAGGAGAGAAAATCCCCCTGCACGGTAACATACTTTTTATACAGCGGCTGCATACGTTTCCTCCTTTTATTTGGCGCTTTCGGGCCCTTTTATGACCACGGCGATGAATCTGCAATCCCCTTCCACGGCATACATGGCGTGGGGCAAAGAACTGTCATAATAAATAGAATCGCCGGGCATCAAAACCAGCTCGTTTCCGCCCAAGGTAAGGCGCAGCATGCCTTCCAGCACATAGTCGAATTCCTGCCCCTCATGGCTGTGGGCCTGCTTGATCGTGCCGGGCTCGTCCTTCTCCACGGTCACCACAAAGGGCTCCGCCAGCTTGTGGGCAAAATTGTAGGCCAGGTGCTGGTAATGGTACTGCTTCCGCCGGTCAAAGGCCAGGCCCTTCCCGCTGCGGGTCAGCACATACCCCTTGAGCTTGGGGCTCTCCCCGGTCAAGAGGTCGGAAATGTCCACCTGCATAACTTCCGCAATATTGAACAGGTGGGAGAAGGAAAAATCCCTTGTGCCGGATTCGTATGCCAGGTATTCCTCCAAAGGGATGTTGGCCTTTTGCGCCACCTGCCCGGCAGGGAGGGAATTGATCTCCCGCAAGTCCCTGATTCGCATGGCGATCAGCTCGATCTGATTCATGGGAACGCCTCCTTTTTTGATGGATGGATACAAAAAACCCCGCACCTTTCGGTGCGGGGCTTGTAGGCCGAATGACTCCACTTTGGGGAAACGGTACATTCCTCCCCTATGCTTCGGCTCCAACAAGCCCTAGCCTATTACGCGGCGCCGTCCGGACCTAATAGAGGTTTACCCCTGTTCAGCCCGGCTGCTCGGGAGTGATGCGCATAACCCGCTGCTGCCGGCTTGCACCAACCGCCGGCTCTCTGGAAGCAGGAATGGGAAACGCTTGTCTCCGTTGTGGCATTTATGGTGGATATTTTATTTCAGGTATGATACCATGGTAAAAAAGGAACTGTCAAGCAAACGCGTTATGTTTTTTTCCTGTCTTTTTCATTATTTTGCTTGAGGGCATGAAAACTGGGATATATACCGTTCATCCTATGGACGACGCACAAATGGAGGGATACCGTGCAACCACACGAACTCATGGTGGCCCGCGCAAAACGCGGCGACGCGGCCGCCTTTGAGGCGCTGGTAGCGCCCTTTGAGCGCAGGATCTACCTGACCTGCATGAAGCTTATGGGCAACGAGCAGGACGCCGGCGACTGCGCCCAGGAAGCGCTCTTGCGCGCATATCGCGCCATGTCCAGCTACCGCAGCGAGGCCAAGCTGGAAACATGGCTGTACCGCATCGCCTACAACATATGCCTGGATGCGTTGAGAAGGCGCAAGCGGGTACAGTCGGAATCCTTGGAAGCGCTGTCGGAAAACGGTTTTATCCCCGAGGACAAGGGCCAGACCCCCTACGGTGCCCTGGAGCAAAAGGAACGCATGGAGGCCTTGCGGCAGGGGCTGGACATGCTGCCGGAGGATATGCGCACCGTACTGCTTTTGTCCCAGGTGGAGGATATGGGCTATGATCAGATCGCCCAGATCACCGACACGCCTATAGGCACGGTCAAAAGCAGGATCAATCGCGCCCGTTTAAAATTAAAAGAAATTCTTATGGAACACGCGGAACTTTTCCCCAGCGTGTCCGTCCAAAGAAGTGAAAGGAGGGCCAACAATTGAATTGCGAACGCTTTGAAGCCCTTCTGACGGATTATCTGGAGGGCACGCTGAAAGAAGAAGACAGGGCGGCCATGGATCAACACATGCTGGAATGTCCCGCCTGTCTAAAGTCCCTTGAGGATATGCGCATGCTTCTCCAGGACCTCGCTGGCATGGATGATTCCGTGCAGGTACCCACGGAATGGAGCCAGAGCTGGCGGCAAGCGATCCGGACTGAGGAGAGGACGCATATGCTTAAGCAATCAGAAACACAAGGGAGAAAACCCTGGCGCGCGTGGGTTTCCGCCGCCGCCGCGGTCGTCGTACTGGCGGCAGGTTCCATGGCCGCCCGGGAATGGGTCCCGGTCACCGGCGGATCCCGGCCGGAAGAAAACAGCGTGACCCCGCAAAGGGCTGCGAATTACGACTATGATATGGGATCGATGGATAACGGCTACACCATGGCGGCGCCGCCGCCCGCGGCCGATATGTACTACGCCGAAGCGCCGGAGGCGGGCAGCGCCGCAAAAAGCAGCCTCAACTATACCCAAACCCAAAGCCTGGAGAACGAAGCATCCCCCGCCGCCGGCGAGGCGGTACAGGGCGCCAAGATCATCCGCACCGCAAGCTATTCCCTTAACACCATGCAGTTTGAACAGGATCTGGAAGCGGTAAAAGCCCTGACGAATTCCTACAACGGCTGGGTGGAGTATGTAAGTGTTTCGGGTGATAAGGCGCAAGGGGAAATGCGTTACGCAAACCTGACCCTGCGCGTTCCCACGGAAAGCCTGGTAAGCTTTAAGGGCGGCGTATCACAGATCGGCCGGATCACGGACAGCAACGAAAGCGCCACAGATGTGAGTGAAAGCTACTCCGATACGCAAATGCGCCTGCAGACG
>JAEWWY010000280.1 GCA_023458835.1 Bacillota bacterium | reverse complement strand
GCCCCTGGCACAGGCCTTAAAGAGGGCGGGGCAGGCGTGGGGGTTGGAAGTATACGGGTGGGGGAAGGCACCGGCGTCATGTCCGCAAGGCGCTGAACGCCCTCATAGGGTACGTTGGCTTCCTGGCCGCTTTCCGAGGCGGGCGGAGGCTCGGGGGTACGGGTGGCCCTTGTCCACACGGCGGTGCCAACGATGACCAGCACGCAGATGGTGAGCACCAGATAAAAGCCCTGTTTCTCCATAAACGCGGAATAGGCACGCATGCCATTTTTTAAGTGCTGCCGGAAAGAATGCCACAAGTCGGCTGCCCGCTTCATATACATCCACCTCCTGGGATAGATTGCCCCAGGAAAGCTGGAAACATGTATGCACACGGGCACGGATAGCGGATTGATGATTTCGCGCCTTCGGGCGCGATCAGGGCTTTTCTGCCCATCCGGCTCAATCGCCGCGGCGGTTTACATCCGCTTACCGCCCCGCTTTATCCGTCACGGGCGGCGCTTCGGCTTGGGAGCCCCGGGATTCCGGAGGCTATCCCTTTGGCGGATCTGTAAAATGGCTATTTTTCCGGCATGGCAGTAAGCTGGATGCCGGTATAGTAATGCTTCAGGATCTCCTGCCAGGTGGAGCCTGCGGCGGCCATGGCGTTGGCCCCCGCCTGGCTCATGCCCACGCCGTGGCCGTAGCCCTTCTGGGTGAAGGTGATGGAGCTTTCCGTAGCGGTAATGGCAAAGAGCGTGCTGTTTAAGGAAAGCGCGGTGCGGAAATCCCTGGCGGAAACCTCCCTGTCTCCTACCTGCAGCTTGGCGGCCCGGCCCGTGGCCGTCCTTTCGGTGATAGCGATCTGCAGCGCGGCGGTATCCGGGGAAATGTTGGCGCCCGGGAAAGCCTTGTTCAGCAGTTGAGCGGCTTCCTGATGGGAGAAGGATTGAACGGTTTGGTATTTTGCGTTGCTTTCCTCCCCCTTGCTTTCCACACCCTTCAAGTAGGGCAGCGATTGGGAGAACACCGCCTGCACATCCTCGGTATGCCCGCCGCTTACCGCATGGTAAAGCACTGTGATAGGCTCGCCGTCATAGGTGAGAATGGCCCCCTTCGTTTCCATCACCGCACGCAAAATGCGGGCCTCATACGCCTGGGCGGAAGCGCCCCACTTTTCGGCCCGCTTGGATTCGGAAAGGAACGCCTGGCAATGGGTGCTGTCGGTGCAGATATCCGCCTCCGGATGGTTCGAGCAGCCCTTGCCGCTGAAGGCGGCAGCCTGGCTTACCGCCCTTGTGCGCGCCGCGGCTGCCTGGGCCTTCAGCGCTTCCAGATGGTAGCTGGCCGGCATCTCCGCCGCCACGACCCCGGCCACATACTGCTCCAGGGGCATGGTGACCAGCTTGTTCTGTGTCACGTCCCATATGTTGATGGGCCAGGTGTTTTCATTGTCCATAAGCTTTTTCCAGTTGGCAGGGCTGTTCCCGGGATCAGGCGGCTCCGCCTGGGCGCTGTACAAAGCCCACTGGGCGAAAATGCGTCCGGCCCTGGCGGGAAGCTGGTTCCAGGCCGTTTCAAGCTGCAGGGGGGCAGCCTGCCATTCCTCTGCGGCCCGGGGCGCGCCGAGTATGTGCCAGAGCACCACTGCGCAAAGCAGCAGCACCGCCAGGCGCAGGGGTACGTTGTTCTTACCCACGTCCTTCCCTCCTTCCTCATAAACCCTATTCCTGTCATGCAGCAAAAAGAACGGCGAAGAAAGGAGAATACCAGTTCCCGGCGAAATATACCAGGGAAGAAAGGGTGATGATGCAGATGCGCCGCGCCGGCCGGTATTTTTTGGTTGCGCTGATGTTTTTGGCCGCACTGTTTCCGGCAATCGGGTCCGCTGCTTCCAGCCTGGCGGTGCAGGGGTTTTTTGAATCCGCCTTCCAGGGGGAATATGGAGACACGGACAGGTCGGCCATCATCCGCTGGGCCCAGCCGGTTGTGATTTACATGCAGGGCCATTATACAGGGGAGGATGTGGCTGCGCTGGCAACGCTTCTATATGACCTTTCGGAAAATGTGCTTCATCTGCCGCAGCTTACGCTTACCACAAAGCCCGACGGAGCCAATGTGACCGTATCCTTTGTGCCCTATGACGAGATGAGTCAGGCTGTTACGGGCTATGAAAAGGGGAATGTGGGCTTCGTGTGGGTCAATTATGACAATTACGCCATAACCGGGGCCGAGATTGCCATTTCCAGCACCAATACTTCGCAGAAAGGCCGCGATGCCATCATCCGGGAAGAGATTGTGAACATGCTGGGACTGCTCAACGATATTACCTGTACGCGCAAAAGCATCATCTGCCAGAAGGGCAAAACGGTAACGAACCTATCTTCTATCGATTATGAAATGCTGAATCTTTTGTATGGCCCGCTTATGCTCCCCGGTACTGCGATAGAGAAAGCCCGGGAGATCGTGGGCCGATAGCGGGGCCTATGCCTGGGCGGGAAAAAGGAAATATAGGGAGGGGTAAGTTTGAACGTGCTCAGGGAACGGCGCAGGATGGACGCGCGCCAGGTGTATTCCAGCCTGGAGATCCTTGACACCGCCACAGGGAAATGTACGCGGCTGTGGGAGATGGATCACCTGATCGAGGCCCCCAACTGGACGGGGGACGGCAGGATGCTGATTTACAACGCGGGCGGCCGGATCTGTACCTATGACCTGGAGACGGGCAGGCACGGCGCCATAGATTCCGGCTTTTGCACCTGGTGCAATAACGACCATGTGCTCTCCCCCGGCGGAAAATCCATTGCCGTCAGCCACCATACTGCGGAGGACGGCCAATCCCGCATCTACATCGTTCCGCTGGCGGGCGGGCATCCCACGCTGATCACGCCCATCGCGCCCAGTTACCTGCATGGCTGGTCGCCTGATGGCAGCACGCTTTCCTATTGTGCCGAGCGCAACGGGGAATACGATGTGTATACCATTCCAGCCGCGGGCGGCGAAGAAACGCGGCTGACCGATGCGCCGGGCCTGAACGACGGCCCGGAGTATTCCCCTGATGGGAAGCATATCTGGTTCAACTCCGTGCGTTCCGGCCTGATGCAGATCTACCGCATGGACAAGGACGGCCAAAACGTTATGCGCATGACGGAGGAGGAATCCAACAACTGGTTTCCTCACGTATCCCCGGAGGGGAAATGGGTGGTGTACATCGCCTACCGCAAAAATGATGTAGCCCCCGGCGACCACCCGGCCAACAAAAATGTGGAGCTTCGGATCATGCCTTATGATGGAGGCGGGTCGCGCCTTTTGGTATCACTATTTGGCGGCCAGGGCACCATGAATGTAAATTCCTGGGCGCCGGACAGCCGTAACCTGGCATTTGTGCGGTACCGGCTGAAAGGCTGAGATAAACCGGCCTGTTATAAAAGAGCGGCACGCCTTATGATTCATAGGAGGACAGCAAACGCATGGAGACGGTTTCGTTAAACGGGCAATGGCGGATGTGCGTGGCGGGGGAGGATGCATGGATTCAGGCCAGGGTGCCCGGCTCCGTGTACCAGGATTTGCTGGCCGCCGGCCGGATGGAGGACCCCTTCTACCGCGACAATGAGGACAAGGCGCTGGCCCTGATGGACAATGATTTTCTTTATGAACGGGAATTTACTGTTTCAGGCCCGCTGCTTTCCTGCTCACGGGTGGTTCTGCGCATGGAGGGACTGGATACCCTGGCGGATGTTTTTGTCAACGGCGCGAAGGTGCTTTACGCAGACAACATGCACCGCACCTGGGAAGCGGATGTAAAATCCCTTTTGCATGCCGGGGAAAACAGCATACGCGTTCATTTTTATTCGCCTACCCGCTATATACGGGAAAAGTTTGAGGAAAGCCCCGAGTATACCGGCACGGAGGACTGCATGCGCGGCTTTGTGCACCTGCGCAAGGCCCATTGCATGTTCGGCTGGGATTGGGGCCCCCGGCTTCCCGATTGTGGCATCTGGCGCAGCATCTCCCTCCTGGGCATCACGGGCGGGCGGTTTTTAACCGTCCATATCCGCCAGCGCCATGAAAACGGCGCGGTGGCGCTTGCCGTAGGGCATGAGCTGGAAACGGCGGGCGACGGCGCCCTTCATGTGCAGGCGGAGGCGGTGGCCCCCGGCGGGAAGATTTATCCGATGGATGGGGAAGGGAATATCCACATTGCCGATCCCATGCTTTGGTGGCCAAACGGCTACGGCGCGCAGCCGCTGTACACCGTGCGTGCGGTGCTTTTGGACGGCGCGGGGAGCACGCTGGATGTATGGGAGAGGAAGATCGGCCTGCGTAAAATGACCATGCGCCGTGAAAAGGATGCGTGGGGCGAAAGCTTCTGCCATGAGGTGAACGGCATACAGATCTTTGCCATGGGCGCGGACTATATTCCGGAGGACAGCCTCCTGGGCCGCGTGACGCCTGAGCGCACCCGCAAGCTTTTGGAAAACGCCAAGGAGGCCAACTTCAACGCCATCCGCGTGTGGGGCGGCGGGCACTACCCTTCCGATGCTTTCTATGACGCCTGCGACGAGCTGGGGCTGATCGTATGGCAGGACTTCATGTTCGCCTGCGGGGCGTACAAGCTTACCGACGCGTTTGAGGAAAGCATCCGCGCGGAGTTCCGGGATAACATTTTGCGCCTGCGCCACCACGCATCCCTGGGGTTATGGTGCGGCAACAATGAAATGGAAATGTTCGCCGTCCAGAACCATTGGGTAGCCACACCCACCCAGCGCTATGAGTACCTGCGCATGTACGAACATATCCTGCCCCGCATGGTCAGGGAGCTGGACCCCGACACCTTCTATTGGCCGGCCTCCCCGTCTTCCGGCGGCAGGTTCGACGATCCCAACGCCGAAAACCGGGGCGATGTCCATTATTGGGATGTATGGCATGGCCTGAAGCCCTTTACCGCCTACCGGGATTTCTATTTCCGCTACGCATCGGAGTTTGGTTTCCAGTCATACCCGCATGCGAAGACGCTGGAGGCTGTGACACTGCCGGAGGAACGCAATGCCTTCTCCCGGGTGATGGAAAAACATCAGCGCAACGGTACGGCCAACGGCAGGATTTTGATGTACCTGTCGCAAACGTATGTATATCCCAAGGATTTGAGCAGCCTCATCTACACCTCCCAGCTATTGCAGGCCGATGCCATCCGCTACGGCGTGGAGCACTGGCGGCGGCACCGGGGCCGCTGTATGGGCGCCATCTATTGGCAGCTCAACGATTGCTGGCCGGTGATCTCCTGGTCGTCCATCGATTATGATTTCCGCTGGAAGGCGCTGCATTATGCCGCCCGGCGCTTCTTTGCGCCTTTGATGATCTCCTGCAAGGAGGAGGGCGAACTGACGGGGCTTTCCTCTGTCAACGAACAGCTTGACAAGCCGGTAAAAAATACCGTGCAGCTTTGCGTGGCCAACGAGACCATGCAGGAGCAGGACTGCACCGTGGTTTGGTCGCTGCGGGACAATAGGGCCGGGATACTCAAGCAGGGGGAATGGCAGGTGAAGGTGGCCCCCCTTTCCAGCCTGTGGCTGGATGAGATGGAATTCCAGAACATGGACAGGCAGGGGCAGTATGTTTCCTTCGCTTTGCTCAAGGAGGGCAAGACGGTGTCCCATGGCACGGCGCTCCTGACCCGGCCCAAGCATTTCCGGTTCGAAGATCCAAAGCTTAACGTGCGGGTAGAAGGCGGCGAAATCATCGTCACCGCGCAGGCTTACGCCAAGAGCGTGTTTATCGATTCTGCCGATGGGCTGATGAAACTCTCGGACAACTGGTTTGACATGGACGCGGGGGAAAGGCGCATAAAGATCATCGGCGGAAGTCCGGAGGGCATCACCGTAAGGTCGGTGTTCGATATCGCTTGATGGCGGATGATTTCAAGACGGAGCAAAAAGACTGACTGCTTATATTCAGAAAGGAGCCCTCACCATGCAATACGTACCCTTTGGCAAAACAGGCATCCAGGTATCCCGGCTGGGCTTTGGCTGCATGCGCCTGCCCTATGATGAAAAGGACGGCGTGAAGGTGTTCAATACCGAAAAGAGCGTGGAAATGCTGCACCGGGCCATGGAGCTTGGCGTCAACTATTTCGACACCGCGCCCTACTACTGCGACAAGCAAAGCGAGGTCATCGTGGGCAAGGCGCTGAAGGGCCGCCGCGATCAGGTGTACCTCTCCACCAAGAACCCCATTGAAAACGACTCCGGCGACGATTTTGAAAAGCGCCTGGAAACTTCGCTAAGCAAGCTGGATACCGGCTATATCGACTTTTATCACCTTTGGGGCATCGATCTGGAAGCGTATGACACGAAGATCGATGTGAAGGATGGGCCCCTTCAACGGGCGCTCAAGCTGAAGGAACAGGGCCTGATCCGCCACATCTCCTTCTCCTTTCACGATGATCCGGAAAACCTGATCAAGATTCTGAAGCGCGGGGAGGGCATCTTCTCCTCTGTGCTCTGCCAGTACAACCTTCTGGACAGGTCTAACGAGGAAGGCATGGCGCTGGCCCACGAGCAGGGCCTGGGCGTGGTGGTCATGGGCCCGGTGGGCGGCGGGCGGCTGGGTGCGCCTTCGGATGTCATCCGCAGCCTTCTGCCCGGCAAGGTGGAATCTTCCGCCGAGGTGGCGCTGCGCTTTGTGTTCAGCAATCCCAACGTGCATATCGCTTTGTCGGGCATGGGGAGCATCGGCATGGTGGAGGAAAACGGCCGCCTGGCCAGCAACATAAGCCCCCTGACGGAGGAGGAGATACGCCGGGTGGAAACCATGATGGCTGAAAACAAGCGGCTGGCGGAGCTGTACTGCACCGGCTGCAACTATTGCATGCCCTGCCCGGCCGGCATCAACATTCCCGAAGTCTTCAAAATGATGAACTACCACAGGGTCTACAAGATCACCGATTATGCCAGGAGCCAGTATGCCATGATCGGCAAGACGGATTGGATGAAGTACGAAAATGCCTCCGCCTGCCTGGATTGCGCCGCCTGCGAGGGCAAGTGCCCCCAGCATCTTCAGATCCGCGACCAGCTTCGCCAGACGCACGAAGCCTTGGCGAGGTAAGGGAACGGGGGAGGAGCGGCCCTCTTTTGCCTTGATAAAACATCAAAGGAGGCTGCCCTGCTGAGGCAGATTCTTCTGGTTGACAAAATGACCATTTTGCACTATGATGTACATGCGCAGTATTTCATAATCTTTTGAATGCGCCCTGTACCGCTGATCGGACCGCGATTTCCGTTTCGTGGAAGTCGCGGCTTTTTTATGGGGGCGCCTGCGCCCCATCAAGGGCGTAAAGCCCCATTACATAAAGGAGTATCCATGGAATTTCATCAATTATCCATCCATCCTATGATCTTGAAGGCGCTGGCCCAGGAGCAGTATGTCACCCCCACGCCGATTCAGACAAAAGCGATACCGCCGGCCCTTTCGGGCCGTGATTTGCTGGGCTGCGCCCAAACGGGCACGGGCAAAACGGCGGCCTTCGCCGTGCCCATTCTGCAGCGGCTGCATCAGAAAGTCAATCCTATGCCGGGGCGCCGGCCTATCCGGGCGTTGATCCTGACCCCTACCCGGGAGCTGGCTTTGCAGATTTACGAAAGCTTTCTGGCCTACGGGCGCTATACGGGGCTGCATGCCGCGGTGATTTTCGGCGGGGTGGCCCAGGGACCCCAGGAGCAGAACCTGCGCCGGGGCATTGATATCCTGGTGGCCACACCCGGACGGCTGAACGACCTCATCGGCCAGGGGCTGGTGAACCTGAATCAGGTGGAAATACTGACGCTGGATGAGGCCGACCGTATGCTGGATATGGGCTTCATCCACGATGTGAAGAGGATTCTTCAAAAGACGCCCGCAAACAAGCAGACGCTGTTCTTTTCCGCCACCATGCCCAAGGAAATCGCGGAGCTTTCCGGTTCCCTGTTGCACGACCCGGTGAGGGTGGACGTTGCCCCCGCCGCCCGGACGGTGGATTTGATCGCCCAGTCGGTATACTTTGTGGATAAGGTCAACAAGCGCAGCCTGCTTTCGCACTTGCTGCGGGACAAGGCCATACAGTCGGCACTGGTGTTCACCCGCACCAAGCATGGCGCGGACCGGGTGGTACGCGAATTGCAAAGGGGCAATGTCAATGCCCAGGCCATCCACGGCGACAAGTCGCAGGCTTCCCGCCAGCAGGCCCTGAACGGTTTCAAGAACAAAACCATCCGCGTACTGGTGGCCACCGATATCGCCGCCCGGGGCATCGATATTGATGAACTGTCCCACGTGATCAATTTTGACCTCCCGGATACACCGGAGACGTATGTTCATCGCATTGGCCGCACAGGCCGTGCCGGGCACACAGGCATCGCTCTTTCCTTTTGCGATATAGAGGAAAAGGAGAAGCTGCGGGACATTGAAAAATTGACCGGCCGCAAGGTGCCTGTGGTGGAAAACCACCCCTATCCCATGCAGGTGTTCACCCCGCCGCCCAAGATTCCGCGGCCGCCCAGAAGGGTGGAGGAAAAAGGGCGGGTGCGGACACAGTTTGCCCGCTTTTGATCACCAAGCATAACAACAGCGCCGCTATCGTTTGTAGCGGCGCTTTAATTTGCGCTGCAATAGGGTGTGATATCAGTTTAATATTGCCCTGAAAACAGGGTGTGAGGCAGAAATTTGAAGGCTTCCCCTTGAGGGGAAGCTGTCGACGAAGTCGACTGATGAGGTGGTAAAGCTGCATTGGGAAAATGCAGCTAAACACCTCATCCGGCGCTGCGCGCCACCTTCCCCTCAAGGGGAAGGCTTAACATGCGTATCATGCAGGCATTTTCATCCCTTGGGGTGATGCCTGTATCATGGGTATCTGTTCCAAAACATAAATGCATCGATGGGCCTGGCGTAGGGTGGAGACTGGTCTATACCGACAAGGCGGAGGGAAGGCCGGCGCGAAAGAGCGCAGGCGAAAAGTGCAGAGTAGTCCAATACGCAATAAATGACAGCGTCATTTTTTGCGTATTGGACTATATTGTATACTCCTGCCCCGGCAGGATCCTGCGCAAAAACTGGCGGGTGCGCGCCTCCTTCGGGCCTCTGAAAAAGTCTCCGGGGGAACCTTCCTCCACGATCACGCCCCCGTCCATGAACACGATGTGGTTGGCTACCTCCTGGGCAAAGGACATTTCATGGGTGACCACCACC